>JBKJQU010000452.1:0-9140 GCA_046594995.1 Aestuariivirga sp. | reverse complement strand
TCGAAGGGCAAGATCCTGCAGATCGGCAGTCCGCGCGATATCTATGACCGGCCATCGGAACGCTTCGTCGCCAACTTCATCGGCGAGACGAATTTCCTCGAAGGTGAAATCGCCACCGTCAAGAATGGCATCGCCACGGTCAAGCTTGCGGCGGGCGCCAGTGTCGCTGCGGGGCTTCCCGAGGGCGCGTCACTCAAGGGCCGCGTCACGGTCGTGGTGCGCCCCGAACACGCCAGCCTGGCCAAGGCGTCGAAGAAGACCGGACTTACGGGACGTCTGGAAAATGTCGTCTATTTCGGCACCGACACGCATTATCATGTGAAACTGCCAGATGGCGGCGAATTCATTATCCGCCAGCAAAACAGCCGAGGCGGCGGCACAGGGTATGCGGCGGGCGACACGGTCGGCATCGCACTGGAAGACAATGCCGCCCAGGTACTGAGGGATTAGAATGGCGACCGCGCGCGAAACCGCTGAAGCTGCTGAACACAAGGATGTGGTGAAGCGCTTGTGGCTGACGGCGCCAGCACTTATCATCATTTTTTTCGCGGCACTCGGACCGCTGCTGGTGGTGCTGACCTACACGTTTCTGACCAAGGGCGACTATGGTGGAGTGAAATGGATTTTCTCCATCGATGGTTGGTTCAGCGTGTTTTTCGAACGCGACATGTTCGATGACACGCTGTCGCTGGCCGACGCGCATTTTTCCATCTTGTGGCGCTCGGTGAAGCTCTCGCTGATGACCACCATCATGGCCCTGCTGTTCGGTTTTCCCACCGCCTATTTCATCGCCACCCGGGGTGAACGCAGCCGCGACATATGGCTTTTTCTCATTACGATTCCGTTCTGGACGAATGTGCTGATCCGCACCTTCGCGATGATGGAAGTTATCCGCAATGAAGGCATCCTGAATTCGGCTTTGATCGGGCTTGGCGTCATCGATACACCGATCCAGATCATGTATACCGACACGGCGATCATGATGGGCATGGTCTATGTCTATCTGCCGCTCATGGTGCTGCCGCTCTATGCCTCGATGGAGAAGATCGACTTCCGCCTGGTCGAGGCGGGATATGACCTCTATGCCACGCGTTTCAAGGTGCTGTGGCGGATCATCATCCCGATCGTGAAGCCGGGCATCATCGCAGGCTCGATCCTTGTGTTCATCCCGTCGCTCGGCGCCTATGTGACGCCGCGGCTTCTGGGGGGTGGCAAGAACATGATGCTGGGCAACCTCATCGAACTGCAGTTCGGGCAGGGACGCAACTGGCCGCTGGGCGCGGCACTCTCGATCACGCTGATGGCCATCGTGATGGCCGCCATGCTGGTCTACGTGCGGCAGGCCTCGAAGGGGACATCGTCTCATGGCTAATGTCTCGACATTCTCGGTGCGCCGGCAGACAGGCTTCACCACAATCGCCGCTTTTTGCTTCGTGATGCTCTACGCGCCGATCGCGACGCTCATCATCTACTCCTTCAACGCGGGCACATCGATTGCCGTGTGGAAGGGATTCTCGCTACGCTGGTATGAAGCCGCGTGGAACAACGAGCAGATCCGCGAGGTGGCGCTGCGCTCGCTCTTCATTGCAACGGTTGCGGCAACGGTCGCCACAATCGCCGCGACTATGGCCGCACTCGCCACGACGCGGCGAACCGGCTTCAAGGGCATGACGGCAGTCTATGCGGCGATCAACGCGCCCCTCATGGTGCCGGAAATCGTGACGGCGGTTGCGCTGCTCATTACCTTCGCCTCGATCAAGGTGGCGACCGGCTATACCGGGCTTGGCTATCTTCTGGCGGCGCACTCGGCCTTCTGCATTCCCTTCGCCTATCTTCCCGTGCGCGCGAGGCTCGAAAGCATGGACCTGTCGCTCGAACGCGCTGCGGCGGACCTCTACGCCACGCCATGGAACACGTTCCGCAGGGTGACATTCCCGCTGCTGTGGCCCGGCATCATCGCCGGCTTCATGCTCGCCTTCGTCATTTCGCTCGATGACGTGGTGATCACGGAATTCGTAAAATCGGCGGGACAGGACACATTGCCTACCTATATGCTGGGTCAGCTCCGGCGTCAGATCACGCCCGAAGTCAATGCGATCTCGACGGCCTTCTTCCTGCTGTCCGTCGGCATCGTGACGCTGTTCTTCTTCCTCAACAGGCGGAAGACCTAGAATGCAAAAAACCAAAGGGAGTAAAACATGAACTTTAAAATGACAGGCGCCGCAGCGGGCGCAATGATGATGGCGATGGCGGCACCCGTACTCGCCGCCGGTGAACTCCAGATTTTCAACTGGGGTGATTACACCAGCCCCGAGATGATCAAGAAGTTCGAGGCGAAGTACGACGTCAAGGTGACGGTCACTGACTATGACTCGAACGACACCGCGCTTGCCAAGGTGCGCGCCGGCGGCCATGGTTTCGACATTGTCGTGCCGTCAGGCAGCGTCATTCCGATCTGGATCAGTGAAGGTCTCGTGCTCGAAACACGGCCCGACCAGATGGAAAACTTCAAAAACATGGACGAGAAGTGGGTGAACGTCGACTTCGATCCGGGCCGCAGGTATTCGGTGCCGTGGCAGTGGGGAACGACGGGCACCTATGTCCTCAAGAACGTCTATAGTGGTGACGTGAACACCTCCGCCATCTGGCTCGATCCGCCGCCGGAACTCATCGGCAAGATCAACGTGGTGCCTGAAATGCAGGACGTCATGAGCCTCGCCATCTATTACATGGGCGGCAAGACCTGCGAAACCGACATGGAAGTGCTGAAGAAGGTGCGCGACAAGCTGCTGGAAGCGAAGCCGAAGTGGCTGTCGATGGATTACGGCGGCGTCGAGAAGATCTCCAAGGGGGACTTCTCGGCCGGCGTGAACTGGAACGGCTCGACCTTCCGTGCCCGTTTGCAGAATCCCAATGCGGTCTATGGCTATCCGAAAGAAGGCTTTGTCTACTGGATGGACAACGTGATGGTGTTGAAGGACGCCAAGAACGTCGAGAACGCCAAGCTGTTCCAGAACTTCATCATGGACCCTGAGAACGCCGCGATGATCTCGGCCTTCGCGCGCTATGCCAATGGCATCAAGGGTTCGGAAGCCTTCATGCCGGAAGATATGAAGAACGCGCCGGAAATCGTGGTTCCGGCCGAACTCGCCTCGGCGGGTCACTTCAATGCGCCCTGCTCGCCCGAAGTGAACGAGATCTACACCAAGATCTGGACCGAGCTTCAGAAGTAACCAAACCCCAGACCCCGGCGGCGTTACCGCCGGGGATTTTAGTTGAATAAGCAACTGCGGGACGGCCGTCAGGGAGAATAGGATGAAACTGGGACTAACAGCCATGCTGGCAGGGAGCACGATGCTGCTCCATGCTACGGCGGCGCTCGCCGCGGGCGAACTCAATATCTACAACTGGGGCAACTACACCAGCCCCGAGATGATCAAGAAGTTCGAGCAGCAGCACGACGTCAAGGTGACGATCACAGACTATGATTCGAACGATACGGCGCTCGCGAAGATCCGGGCCGGCGGCCATGGCTACGACATCGCTGTCCCGTCGGGAAACTATCTACCGATATACATCAGCGAAGGGCTTATTCTCGAGGCCAGGCCCGACCAGATGGCGAATTTCAAGAATATGGATCCGCGTTTCGTCGATCCTCCTTTCGATCCGGGCCGCCGCTATTCCATTCCGTGGCAGTGGGGCACCTTCGGCGTTGTCGTGAACACCAAGACCTACCAGGGCGATATCAACACCTGGGGCGTCATCCTCGATCCCCCGAAGGAACTCGAAGGCAAGATCAATGTCGTTCCCGAAATGGGCGACATGATCTACGCCGCAGTGAAGTATGTCGGTGGCGAGATGTGCACGGGCGACAAGGAAATCGTGAAAAAGGCGCGCGACGTGCTGATGGCCGCCAAGCCCAAGTGGATGTCGATGGAATACAGCACCATCGAACCGATGGTCAAAGGCGATTTCCTGGCCACCACCGACTGGAACGGTTCGGCTTTCCGTCAGCGGCTGCAGAACCCGGACATCAAGTATGGCTATCCGAAGGAGGGTACCATTGTCTGGCAGGATACGGTCGTCATCCTGAAGGATGCGAAGAACGTGGAGAACGCCAAGCTGTTCTTCAACTTCATGATGGACCCGGAAAGTGCCGGAATGCTCTCGACCTTCGCGCGCTATGCGAACGGCATCCTGGGCTCGGAGAAGTTCATGCCGGCCGACATGATCGGTGCGCCTGAATTGACGATTCCCGATTTCCTCAAAGGCAAGACGGATTTCTCGGTGGCCTGCCCGCCGGAAGTGCAGGAACTCTACACCGCGGTGTGGACCGACCTGATGAAGTGATCGCTGATCGCATGAGCCCGGCGGGACACCGCCGGGCTTTTTGGCTTTTCAAAGAGGTTTCATGCCGTCCTACAAGAGTTCCGAGCCGCGCGTCCCGGTGATGCAAGGCTCTCCGCCTGCACTCATTCCCCCGAAGATGGATTGGGACCGCCCTCCGTGGAACCGCTGGGCCTTCCAGAACGTGCGGCAGATATTGCCGACGGCGGAAGTCTGGCGCGGCTGGGGCGGTGTACGCATTCTGCCGCGCGATGACCGCGACATCGACAAGATTGCGGTTCAATCAGCGGAGGGTGGCACCACGAGCCTCGCCGGGCTGCTGGATGAGACGTATACGGACGGTTTCATCGTCGTCCGTAATGGCGCCATCCAGTTCGAACGCTACTTTAATGGCATGGACGGGCGCACATTGCATCTGTCGCAATCGGTGGCGAAGTCGGTGACGGCGGCGGCGGCGGGCGTGCTGGTGGGACGAGGTGTTCTCGACGTCAACGCGAAGATCACGGACTATCTGCCCGAACTGAACGACACGGCCTATCGCAACGCCACACTGCAGCAGTCACTCGACATGACCAGCGGCGTTCGCTTCGACGAAACCTATACGGACCCTTATTCCGACATCGGCAAATCCGATGTCGCATCGGGCTGGAAACCCGTTCCGCCCGAGAGCGACCCGAACTTCCGCTGGCCGCGCCATATGTTCGAACTGGTGCTAAGCCTCGAGACATTGGAACGCCGCCACGGCGATCTCTTTTCCTACCGTTCGATCGAGACGGATGTACTCGCCTTCTGCATGGAGCGTGCGTCGGGAAAGCGCCTGCCACACATCGTTTCGGACGAAATCTGGGGCCCGATGGGTGCGGAAGAAAATGCCTGCTTCACGGTGGATGCCGCAGGCTATGCGCTTGCGGATGGCGGCTTCAATGCAACGCTGCGGGATTATGCGCGCCTTGGCCTGATCTATCTCGAACACGGAGCCGGCATCATTCCGGCGGAGTGGGTGGAGGCGACCCGCAACGGCAATCATGCGATCTTCGGTGAGCCCTACGCCTCTTCGCTGCCTGAAGGCGCCTACAAGAACCAGTGGTGGATCGAGGATCCGCGCTCGCGCTCGATCATGGCGCGGGGCGTGTTTGGCCAGTTGATCTATGTGAACTGGGATTACAACATGGTGGCGGTGAAGCTCTCAAGCTGGCCCGATTTCCTCAGCGACCGATTCAGCAACGCCACGCTGAAGGGACTGCACATGATTGCGGAACACACCTCATGACCGACACCGACCTCTGCTATCTCCCGGCATCGCAGGCCATCAAGCTGTTCAAGGCGAAGAAGCTTTCGCCGGTGGAACTGATGGAGGCCACGATCAGGCGCGCCGAGGCGACGAAGAAGAAGATCAACTGCCTGACCTATACGCATTTCGAAGAGGCAATGGATCTCGCCAGGAAGGCGGAAACGAAATATGCGAAGGGTGCGAAAACCGGCGCGGTCGAAGGCCTGCCCATCGGCATCAAGGACGAGAGCTATATCAAGGGCAAGCCCACTTCGGGTGGCTCGCTCATCATGAAGGATTACATCGGCGATCATACCTCGCCGATGAACGAGCGCATCTTGAAGGCGGGCGGCATTGTTCATGCCCGCACCGCGACGCCGGAATTTTCCTGCGCTGGTTATACGTGGTCACGCCTGTGGGGCATCACGCGCAATCCGTGGAACCCGAAGTTCACGCCTGGTGGTTCTTCGGGCGGCACCGCAGCTTCGCTCGCAAGCGGCACGTCCTCGATCGCAACGGGCTCCGACATCGGTGGCTCGATCCGCATTCCCGCCTCGACCTGCGGGCTTGTCGGCTACAAGCCGCCCTATGGCCGCAACCCGGACGATCCGCCTTTCAATCTCGATTTCTACTGTCACACTGGCCCGCTCGCCCGCAGCGTTGAAGACGCGATCATGCTGCAGAACGTGATGTCCGGCCCATCGCCGCTCGACATCTCCACGCTTCGGCCCAAGCTCACGCTGCCCACTGCTTACAAGCCCATCAAGGGCTGGAAGATCGCTTTCTCGATGGACCTTGGATTCTATCAGGTAGACAGGCAAGTGCAGCAGAACACGCTTGCGGCACTGGACGTGTTTCGCTCGCTCGGCGCCACCGTGGAGGAAGTCGATCTCGGCTGGACCGAAGAGGTTCTCGATGCCGGCATGACGTATCTGAAGCATCTGTTCGGTGCATCACTGTCCCGCCTGCTCAAGAAGCACGGGAAGGACATGACAACCTATGCCCGGCAGTTTGCGATGGACGGGCAGAAGTCCAAAGCCGCCGATTTTGTAGGCACACTGGACGTTGCCAACAGGATGTATTCGACGCTTGGTCCGATGCTCGAAAAATACAATGTGCTGGTGTGCCCGACGACGGCGCTGCCCGCAGTACCTGCGGATTTCGACCAGTCGAAGGACAGCGTGAAAATCAATGGAAAGACGATTTCCAATCCCTTCCTCGGCTGGGTGATGACGACGCCGTTCAACACCATGAGCCGCTGCCCGGTGATCTCCATGCCATCGGGGCACGCAAAAAATGGCGTTCCGACCGGCATCCAGATCGTGGGCCGCACCTATTGCGATGCCGATGTGTTCCAGGCGGCGATGGCCTTCGAGACCGCACAGGGGCAATGGTTCCGCAATGCGGAGACGAGGCCGAAGCTGTGACGCTGGATGAGGTGATCGAGAGGCATGACCTGCGCGGGGCCGGTGAATCGCCCTTGCGTGCCAAGGGCGTGGTGCTGTTGATTCATGGCCGTGGTGCGACAGCGGAAAGCATGCTGCCGCTTTCCGAGGTGATCGCAATGCCGGACCTGTGCTATCTCGCTCCGCAGGCGGAGGGCTATACCTGGTATCCGCAAAGCTTCATGGCGCCCACGGCCGCAAACGAGCCGTTTCTATCTGCGGCATTGGCGCGGATCGCCGCCATCATCAATGACATCATTGAAAGCGGAATTGCTCCGGAGAAATTTGCCATCATCGGCTTCAGCCAAGGCGCTTGCCTTGCCTCCGAGACCTGCCTGCGCAATCCGCGCCCCTTTGGCTTCATTGGGGTCTTGAGCGGCGGCGCCATCGGACCACCGGGAACACCGCGCGATTATCAGGGAACACTTTCGGGTGTTCGGGCATTCCTCGGCTGTTCGGATCATGATCCGCATATTCCGCTGACGCGGGTGAAAGAAACGTCGGCGGTATTCTCGCTCATGGGGGCTCAGGTGACTGAGCGCATCTATCAAGGCACTTCCCATGGCATAAACGACGATGAGATCGGACATGTGCGGGCTGGACTTTCCGCGATGACGGCATGAGGCATCCATAAACCTGCCGGTTGCGTAGTCCGGTCTGCTGGAAGTACAGGAGACCGAACCGATGAACCGACGCAGCCTGATGCTGACCATGCTGAGCGCCACCGCCGTGAGGCCCGCCATGGCGCAGGACATATTCCCATCTCAATCCGGCAACGTGAAACTGGAGACAGTGACGGAGGGACTCGCCAATCCCTGGTCGCTCGCCTTCCTGCCCGACGGGCGGATGCTGGTGACGGAGCGCGAAGGCAGGCTGCGGGTGATTTCCAAGACCAGAGAAATGTCAGAGCCCGTGGCCGGCTTGCCGGAGGTTTCGGCGGATGGCCAGGGCGGGCTTCTGGATGTGGCGCTGCACCCGCAGTTCGAGGCGACGCGGCTCGTCTTCATGTCGTTTGCCGAGCCGCGCGAGGGCGGTAACGGCACCAGCGTGATGCGAGGCAAACTTTCGGAAGACCTGCGCGCGCTTGAAGACGTCAAGATCATTTTCCGTCAGCTCCCTGCATATAACGGCGGGCAGCATTTCGGATCGCGCCTCGTTTTCGATCGCACGGGTGCCTTGTTCGTGACCACGGGCGACCGCAACAGTCTGCGGCCGCTGGTGCAGCAGACCGACAATCACATCGGCAAGATCATCCGCATCACCGAGGATGGCGGCGTTCCCGCGGATAATCCGAAGGTCGAGGGCTGGCTGCCGGAAATCTGGTCGATCGGCCACCGCAACTTGCAGGGCGCAACGCTTCATCCGCAGACCGGCGAGTACTGGACCGTGGAACATGGTTCACGCGGGGGCGATGAGTTGAACCGTCCGCAAGGCGGAAAGAATTACGGCTGGCCCGTGATTTCATTTGGCCGTGAATATTCCGGCAAGAAGATCGGTGAAGGCACCGCAAAGCCCGGCATGGAGCAACCGCTGCATTACTGGGACCCGTCCATCGCGCCTTCGGGGCTGGCGTTCTACACAGGTGACAAAGTGCCGGACTGGACTGGAAATCTCTTTGTGGGAGCACTGGCGCTGCAGCATGTGGCGCGGCTCACCCTGGAGAGCGGCAAGGTGGTGGGCGAAGAGCGATTGTTCCAGGACGTGGCGCGCTTCCGCGATGTGCGCAACGGGCCGGATGGCTATCTTTATCTCTTGACGGACGAGGGCGCGCCAGACGGACGCCTGCTGAGGGTGGTGCCGGCGTAAGTCGTTTTCGTCTTCTCCCGCTGAAGCGTGAGAGGACATAAGACAAGAGAGCTACATTGTAATTCCCGGCAGGTTCAGGCCCTGTTCCTTTGCGCATTGGACTGCGATGTCATAGCCAGCGTCGGCATGGCGCATGACGCCGCAGTTCCGGGCCATGCCTCCCCGTTGTGCAGTGCTCGCCGGACTGCCGGATGAGACGTATACGAACGGTTTTCTCATCCCCCGCAACGGCGCCCCTGTGTTCGAGCATTATCTCCGACGGGCGCAATCGC
>JBKJQU010000357.1:0-3122 GCA_046594995.1 Aestuariivirga sp. | reverse complement strand
ATTCGGGAGACTTCCTGTGTTCATTACTCCGGCTTATGCCCAGGCCGCCGCGCCCGGTGCTGGCGACTTTATCGGCATGATCCTGCCGCTCGTGCTCATCATGGGCGTGTTCTATTTCCTGCTCATCCGCCCGCAGCAGCGCAAAATGAAGGACCATCAGGAAATGCTGAAAAAGGTCGCCAAGGGCGACACCGTCATTACGTCCGGCGGGTTGATCGGCAAGGTCATCAAGGTCGTTGACGATGCCGAACTCCAGGTCGAGATCGGCGAGAACGTCAAGGTCCGTGTGCTGCGCTCCGGCATTGCCGATGTGCGTGCCAAGGGCGAGCCCATCAAGGCCGAAACCAAGTAAACGCCGATGCTGCATTTCCCGCGCTGGAAAATCATCGCGATCATCGCGTCGCTGTTGCTCTCGATCGTGGTGGCGTTGCCGAACATCCTGCCCAAGGAAGTGCAGGAGACGCTTCGTCCCTATAACCTGAAGCCGCTGACGCTCGGTCTCGATCTCCAGGGCGGGTCGAACGTGCTGCTCGAGGTCGATCGTGTGGATCTGCGCGAGCGGCTTTCGCAGCAATTGACCAGCGATATCCGCGGCACATTGCGCGAGGCGAAGGTCGGCTACAGCGGGCTGAACCGTTTCGACAATGGCGTGCGCGTCCGCATTAGCAAGCCCGAGGACATGGCGAAAGCCGAGACCGAACTGCGGAAGCTGCTACAGCCGCTGGATACTGGCCTCTTTGGCTCCGGCACCAGCGCCACCCTGTTCGCACTGTCGAGCGGCGACCAGCAGTTCACCTTCACGTTCTCTGATGCCGGTCTCGACGCCAAGATTGCGCTGGCAGTTTCGCAGTCGATTCGAATTGTCGAGAACCGTATCAACTCGCTTGGCACTTCCGAGCCCGTGATCCAGCAGCAGGGCAAGGACCGCATCGTGGTCCAGCTTCCCGGCGTTCAGGACCCCGATCAGGTGAAGAGCGTGATCGGCCGCACCGCCAAGCTCACCTTCCAGCTGCTCTGCGAAAACCAGCCCTCGGCACAGGACCAGAGCCCGCCGCCGGATTGTAAGGCTCTTCCGCAGAAGGAAGATGTGGACCGGCTGATCGCAGACAAGAAATCGGGCAGCGAGTCCAACCTCGTCCCCACGGAAGCCGAAATCGATGCTCTGCCCAACAAACTCTGGGTGCAGACGTCGAGCCGTGCGACCGTTGACGGTGCCGACCTTGTCGATGCGCGCGGCGCTTTCGACCAGCAGAACAATCCGGTTGTGTCCTTCCGCTTCAACACCAAGGGTGCGGAGCGTTTCGCCCGGCTGACGCGCGACAATGTAAACCGTCCCTTTGCCATTATTCTTGACGACATCATCGTCAGCGCGCCGCGCATCAATGAGGCGATCCTTGGCGGTTCCGGCCAGATTTCCGGCAATTTCACGGTGCAGGAAACCAATGATCTTTCGATCGTGCTGCGCTCGGGCGCACTTCCTGCCAAGCTCACTATCGTAGAAGAGCGCACCGTGGGCCCGAGCCTTGGTTCGGATTCGATCCGCGCCGGTCTGACGGCTTCCATCATCAGCCTTCTCGCGGTGCTGGCCTTCATGATCCTGTGTTATGGCCTGTTCGGCATCTTTGCCAATATTGCGCTGCTGGCCAATCTGCTGATGATGCTGGCCATCATGTCGTTCTTCGGCTTTACGCTGACTTTGCCGGGCATCGCCGGCATCGTGCTCACGATGGGCATGGCGGTTGACTCCAACGTGCTGATCTATGAGCGCATCCGCGAGGAATGGCGGAATGGCCGCACCGCCCTGAACTCCATCGAAACCGGCTTCAAGGCGGCATTGGGCACCATCTGGGATGCCAATATCACGCAGCTTATTGCAGCCTTGGTGCTGTTTGGGGTCGGATCCGGTCCGGTTCGCGGCTTTGCCTTGACGCTTTCCATTGGCATCTTCACCACCATGTTAACCGCATTCACCCTGACCCAGCTCATCGTAGCCTGGTGGGTTAAAGTGAAGCGCCCAAGGGAGGTCCCGCTCTAAGGCGGGTACAGTTCCATGTTTAAAGGCATCCGTCTCATTCCGGACAACACCAAGTACAAGTTCATGCGGATCAGCCGCCTTGGCTTCCTGCTCTCTGGCATCTTGTGCACACTTTCAGTCCTCCTGTTTGCCATCAACGGCTTGAATGTGGGCATCGATTTTAAAGGCGGCACGGTGCTGACCATCCGCACCGAGCAACCTGCGAACCTCGACCAGCTTCGCGAAACTCTCGGTAATCTCGACCTCGGCGGCATGGAACTGCAGGAGTTCGGCTCGCCAAATGACGTTGTGATCCGCTTCGGAACGCAAGAGGGAGGCGATGAGGCGCAGCAGGCCGCTATCACCAAGATCAAGGAGTCCCTTGGCCCTGGCATCGACTATCGCAGTGTCGAAGTGGTGGGGCCTAAAGTTTCAAACGAACTCGCGGAGCAGAGCATCGTTGCCGTTGTGCTCTCGATCTTTCTGGTGCTCGTCTATATCTGGTTCCGGTTCGAATGGCAATTCGGCGTAGGCGCAGTTGCATCGCTGCTGCATGACGTGATCCTGACAATCGGACTCTTCAGCCTTCTGGGGATTGAGTTCAATCTTTCAGTCATTGCGGCAATCCTGACAATCATAGGCTATTCCCTTAACGATACCGTCGTCATCTTCGACCGGGTGCGCGAGTTCCTGCGCAAGTACAAGACAATGCCTTTTGCGGATCTGCTTGATTTTTCGATCAACTCGGTGCTGCCTCGGACACTTCTCACGTCAATGACGACCCTCATCGCGCTCTCCGCCCTGTATCTGTTTGGTGGAGAGGTCATCGCGGCGTTCACCTTTACAATGATCATCGGCGTGGTGATCGGAACCTATTCGTCCTATTTCATCGCAGTTCCTATTCTCATGCTGCTCGGCACCGAGCGTGATGCCAAGAAAGCGGCCGAACTTGCAGGAAAGGCCGTCGCAGCCGCCAGGCCGTGACGGCACATTTTCCCGGCAGGGCGCCCATCGATGGCTATGGCCGGGGGGGCTTCAGCTTCGCCCAGATGTCACACCGGGGCTCGATCCTCGTGCTGCCATCGGGGATCTATGCGTGGAACGCCGA
>JBKJQU010000279.1:0-3358 GCA_046594995.1 Aestuariivirga sp. | reverse complement strand
AGTCTGGCCCCGGCACAAATCGCTGCGTCTCCATCCGTGGCTTTGGCCCATCACCACCCATCATCTCCTTCGACGGCCGCAAGGGCTGAAGCCATGGCGGGGGCATCCCCTCCATTTCTTCCTCCTCACCGCTGCCGCGACGGGCCGGACTGCCGTTTGGCGCGAGGCTCAGAACAGGGGGCTCACGCCTTTCCATGTCACATAGAATCCGATCAGGATCACGAATATCGCGAAACCCATCGCGAGCGTTCCCTTGCGCCTCGCCAGCCTCTGTCCGGCCATCGTGCCGATGAGACCGCCGATCACGCCGCCGCCGATGAAGAAGCCCGCGATCCGCCAGTCGACAAGGCCCGCAATCGCATAATTCGATGCCGTGGTAGCACCAAAGACAGTGACGGCAACGAGCGAGGTGCCGATGGCAATGCTGATCGGCATGCCTGTGGCCAGCATCAGCCCCGGCACGATCAGGAAGCCGCCGCCGATTCCGAAGAAGCCCGACAGCGCTCCGACGCTGAAGCCGATGGCGAGCAGCAGCGGAAGCAACTGGCGCGCGGTGGAAAAGGAGAGCTTGATATCCGGATTGCCTTCGGCGTCCTTCCTCAGGAGCATCACGATGCCAACGATGATCATCAGGCCCCCGAACAGCGCCAGCAAGTGCGCCCCCGGCACCTTCATTGCGAGGGTCGATCCGGCCCATGCTCCGGCGATGCCTGCGGCAGAGAAGGTGACGGCGCAGGGCCACTTCACATTTTTGCGGCGGGCGTGGTTCGCGAGATTGGCGAGAGCGCTCAGCGATACCGCGATGGCGCTGGTGCCGATCGCCACATGCGGCGAGGCGACGCCCACCACATAGAGCAGCAGCGGCACGGCGATGATCGAGCCGCCGCCGCCGACGAGGCCCAGCACGAAGCCGACGAGGGAGCCCGAGGCGATGGAAAGAATATCCTGTTCCATTTCAAGCCGTCAGCTTGCGGTTCCACGGCATCAACGTCAGCAGGCGGGCCATGGCGCAGGTGCCGGTAAGGCCCGCGAGGAGCAGGCCCGCACCTACGCCGCCCGCAATGGCATAGAAGCCGGGGTGAACGGTGTAGCCGAAAATTGCACCAGCAAGCGCCAAGCCGCCAGCGGCGATCTGCACCTGCCGCATCAGCTCGATGGGCTGCGCGCGATCAACCGCGACGGGGAGGCCCGCCTTCTTCCACGCATCGATGCCGCCATCGAGAATGAAGGCATCGGCGCCGGCGGCTTCTGCAAGCATCGGCGCATTCGTGCGGGTGCGGTTGCCGCTCTTACAGTGATAGACGATGGTTGCGCCATCCGTACCAGGTCCGCTGTTGCACAGCTTCGACAGCGGCACATTGCGCGCAGCAGAAATGCGCTCACGGGCATGTTCATCAGGATCGCGGATATCGACCAGAATTGCGCCCCGATCGAGCAGGGCCTTGGCGTCAGAAGGGGAGATGTAGGGCAGTGACATGACAGTTCCTTTCAGCAGTAGATGGATTTCAGAACGGAGAGGATGCGGAGGACATCGTGATCGATGACGGAATAGAAGATCGCCTGTCCGTCCCGGCGGGCGCCGACCAACCCCTCTTCGCGCATCCTGGCCAGGTGCTGGGAAAGCGCCGACTGGCTCAGGCCGACGTCCGCGCCCAGCGCCGTCACCCCCATCTCTCCGTGCTCCAGAAGCTTGCAGAGGATCATCAGGCGTTTTTCATTGGCGAGCGCCTTCAGCATCGCCGCGGCCCGGCTGGCGCTTGCCTCAAAACCGGCCAGGGATTGGTCAACCAGTAGTTCAGTCATCGTATTCCTATAAATTAGATGTTGCTAATGTAGAAACATCTAATATATAGTCAAGTGAAATCGACAACGGGAGACAGATCATGACCCAGCCCATCATTCACGCCTTCTTCGATGAGCCGACCAATACGGTCAGCTATCTCGTGGCGGACCCGGAGACGAAGCAGGCCGCCGTGATCGATCCCGTGCTGGACTATGACCACAAGTCGGGCAAGGCTTCGGCGAAGTCGGCGGATGCGATCCTCGCCAGGGCCGGGCAGGAGGGGTTCACCATCGGCCTCGTGCTCGAAACCCATGTTCATGCCGATCATCTTTCGGGCGCGCCCTATATCAAGGTTAAAACCGGAGCGAAGGTCGCAATCGGCGAGCGCATTCGCGAAGTCCAGAAGATCTTCCGGCCGGTGTTCAACGCCACCGATGTTTCGGGCGATGGCTCGGAGTTCGATATCCTGTTCAGGGACGGCGACACATTTCAGATCGGCAATCTCAAAGGCGAAGTGATCGCTACGCCGGGCCATACGCCGGCGTGCGTCTCGTTCAGGATCGAGGATTCGGTCTTTGTGGGCGATACGCTGTTCATGCCGGACTACGGTACGGCGCGCGCCGATTTCCCCGGCGGCGATGCCCGCACGCTATACCGTTCCATCAAGCGGCTGATGGCTCTGCCAAAGGAAACGCGGCTGTTCATGTGCCACGACTACCTGCCGAAGGAGGGCCGCAGGAACTACGCATGGGAAGCGACGGTGGGCGAAGAACTCGCGCGCAATGTCCATGTGCATGAGGGTGTGAGCGAAGACGACTTCGTGAAGATGCGGACCGAGCGCGATGCGACGCTCTCGGCACCCGCACTCCTGATGCCGTCGATCCAGGTCAACATGCGCGCCGGAAAACTGCCGCCCGCCGACATCAATGGTGTCCACTATCTCAAGGTGCCGATCACCCTTGCGCCTTGAGCGGGACTCGTTTGCCAATGGGGTGCCGGAAGGTCTAGGGAGGTCCGGCAACCACCTCCTCGAGAATCAATGGCACCTCCCTCAAACCTGCGCGGCATCGGCGCCGTCCTGCTCGCGACCGGCGCCTTTGTCGCCAATGACAGCTGCATGAAGCTGGCACTGGCGGATGCGCCGCCGTTTCAGGTGCTCGTCATGCGCGGCGTTGCTGCCTGCCTGTGGTGCCTGCCCATCCTCATCGTTCTGGGGCATGGCCGCTCCCTGCCGCTGGCATTCCAGCCCTGGGTGGCGCTCCGCTCGCTCAGCGAGACGATGGCAATCTTCTGTTTCATACTTGCCCTCAGCGCGATGCCGATTGCAGACGTCACCGCCATGGTGCAGATCACGCCCCTGATCGTGCTCGTCGGCATCTGGCTGATCTGGGGCGACAGGATCGGCACGGCACGGCTCGCCCTCATCGGACTCGGCATCACCGGCGCACTGCTGGTGGCCCAGCCAGGGGGCGATGCCGCGTCGCCCTTCGCCATCTTCGCGTTTCTGACCGCCGTTGGCGCCGCGGGGCGCGATATCATCACCCGCAAGGTGCCGCGGCAGATACCGGCCCTCAT
>JBKJQU010000211.1:0-2644 GCA_046594995.1 Aestuariivirga sp. | reverse complement strand
TTCTCGCCCGGCGCATTCTTGAGGTTGGCTATGAAGACCTGACCGGCCGCGAGCGCCATGTCATCGAGCGCGTGGCAAAGCGTGTGGCCGTCTCGCGCGATGTGAACATTGATTACGATACCAGCCGCACCTTCGGAGAAAAGCTCTCGGATCAGATCGCCAGCTTCGGCGGATCGTGGACCTTCATCATCATTTTCGGCTCGATCGTCGCTGGCTGGGTCGTCCTGAACGCGGCAATCCTCGCGCTATGGGGAAACCCCTTCGATCCCTATCCCTTCATCCTGCTCAACCTGTTCCTTTCGCTCATCGCCGCCATCCAGGCGCCCATCATCATGATGTCGCAAAACCGTCAGGCGGCGAAAGACCGGCTGCAGGCAAGCCGCGACTACGAGGTGAACCTCAAGGCCGAGATCGAAATCATGGCACTGCATGAAAAGATGGACGAGTTGCGCTCCAAGGATCTGAAGGAACTGATCCAGTCGATCCGCAAGACACCCCTACCTGATTAATAATCAATCTTTGTGCTCAAATATTATGCTCTCGGATGCGCCTAAAAATGCAGCACCCTCCTCAACCTCTTGAATTCATTGATGGCTTCAACTGGCACAGACCCTGCACTCCTTAACGCGCATTAACGCGGGGCAGTCAGCAGACATGAAAAAGATCGAAGCGATCATCAAGCCGTTCAAGCTGGATGAGGTGAAGGAGGCGCTTCAGGAAGTGGGGCTGCAGGGCATCACGGTCACCGAGGCCAAGGGCTTCGGCCGCCAGAAGGGCCACACCGAACTCTACCGTGGTGCCGAGTATGTCGTGGACTTCTTGCCGAAGGTGAAGATCGAAGTCGTGCTTGCCGACGAGTTCGTGGACAAGGCCGTGGAAGCCATCCAGAACGCCGCCCGCACGGGCCGCATCGGCGACGGGAAGATCTTCATTTCAAACGTCGAGCAGGCCATCCGTATCCGTACCGGCGAAGCCGGACCGGACGCGCTTTAAGAACAACAATAGCTCAACCTAGAGGGACAAATCATGAGCAAGCCACTGGATGCCGCAGGCGTCCTCAAGATGATCAAGGAAAAGGACGTGAAATACGTCGACCTGCGCTTCACCGATCCGCGCGGAAAAATGCAGCATCTAACCATGGACATCTCGCAGATGGGCGAAGATGCCTGGGCCGATGGCCTGATGTTCGACGGCTCGTCCATTGCCGGCTGGAAGGCCATCAATGAGTCCGACATGGTGCTGATGCCCGATCCCTCGTCCGCCCATCTCGATCCGTTCTATGCCCAGTCCACGCTCGCCGTGTTCTGTGACATCTTGGATCCCGGCACCGGCGAAGCCTACAGCCGCGACCCGCGCATGACCGCAAAGCTCACCGAAGCCTATCTGAAATCAACCGGCATCGGCGACACGGTGTTCGTCGGCCCTGAAGCCGAATTCTTCATCTTCGACGACGTGAAGTTCTCCACCTCGCCCTACAACACCGGCTTCAAGCTGGACTCGGTCGAGCTTCCGACCAACTCGGACCGCGACTACGAGACTGGCAACATGGGCCACCGCATGCGCACCAAGGGCGGGTATTTCCCGATGAACCCGATGGACTCGGCCCAGGACATGCGCTCTGAAATGCTCTCGGTGATGGGCGAGATGGGCCTCTCCGTCGAAAAGCATCACCATGAGGTGGCTAGCGCCCAGCATGAGCTTGGAACCAAGTTCCAGCCCCTGACCATGGCGGCCGACCATATGCAGATCTACAAATACGTGATCCACAACGTGGCCCACGCCTATGGCAAGACCGCCACCTTCATGCCGAAGCCCGTGTTCGGCGACAACGGCTCGGGCATGCACTGCCACTTCTCGATCTGGAAGGACGGCAAGCCCATGATGGCCGGCAACCAATATGCCGATCTGTCGGAGACCTGCCTCTACTTCATCGGCGGCGTCATCAAGCATGCCAAGGCATTGAACGCCTTCACCAACCCGTCGACCAACTCCTACAAGCGCCTGGTGCCGGGCTATGAGGCCCCGGTGCTGCTCGCCTACTCGTCGCGCAACAGGTCTGCCTCGTGCCGCATTCCGTTCACGGCGAACCCCAAGGCCAAGCGCGTTGAAGTGCGCTTTCCCGACCCCACCGCCAACCCCTACCTGTGCTTCTCGGCCATCATCATGGCCGGGCTTGATGGCATCCTCAACAAGATCCATCCCGGCCCCGCCATGGACAAGAACCTCTACGACCTGCCGCCCGCCGAACTCGCCAAGGTTCCCACCGTCTGCGGCTCGTTGCAGGAAGCCATCGACTGCCTCGCCGCCGACCATGACTTCCTGCTGAAGGGCGGTGTGTTCTCGAAGGACCAGATCGAGAGCTACCTTGAACTCAAGCAGTCCGAACAGGACCGCTACCGCATGACGCCGCACCCCGTGGAGTTCGACATGTATTATAGCTGCTGAGGCAGCCCCTCACCCGGCGCTACTGCGCCACCCTCTCCCGTCATACGGGAGGACAGAATGCAAAGGCCCCGATGGAAACACCGGGGCTTTTTGCATAGAGTGTCCATGCGCTCAAGCGGCGGGCTCGATATTCTGGTTGAGCCTGAAGAGATTGCCAGAATCGAAGCGGGCTTTCAGCTTTTGCAGACGGCGGTATTTT
>JBKJQU010000207.1:0-3792 GCA_046594995.1 Aestuariivirga sp. | reverse complement strand
CGTGCGGCCAGAAATGTCGACTGCAGATGCGCGCCAGAAAATATTGAAGCTTCTCGCCGAGGTGCGGATTCCATCACCGGAGGAACGTTTCGACGAGTATCCCACGAAGTATTCTGGCGGCATGATGCAGCGGGCCATGATCGTCGATGCCCTGTGCACCGATCCCCCCGTGATCATCGCGGACAATGTCACACAGCCGCTCGATGTGACCATCGCGCTGCAGATTGTGCGCCTGCTGCAACAGCTGGCGCGGCAGCACGGCGTGAGCGTATTGTTCCTGAGTTCGTCTCTTTCCACCCTTAATCAGGTGGCCGACCGCGTGCTGGTGCTGCAGGGCGGCAAGGTTGCCGAGATCGGTGAAACGCAATCGCTGATCCACCAGCCGAAGACAGCCTACACCCGCTCCATCATCGATCAGATCCCGCGGATCTGGATGAGCACGGCGGCACCCGTTGTCAGCACAAGGTCGACCGACGAGCCCATCATGTCGGTGCGTGATGTGAAGCGCACCTATTATGTGCGGCGGCCCGGCCACCTCAATTCATACAACTCGGTGCAGGCGGTGCGGAGCGTCACCTTCGATGTGATGCCGCGCGACAATATCGGTATCGTAGGCGAAAGCGGTTGCGGCAAGTCCACGCTGACGCGATTGCTCACCGCACTTGAAAAGCCGGAGCAGGGCGAAATCCTGTTCAACAACCGGCCTTTCAACGACATGCCGCAAAAGGAGCTGACAGCGGCGCGCCAGCGTTTCCAGCTCCTGTTGCAGGACCCCTACAACAGCCTTCCGCCGCGCATGACCGTTGGCCGCATGATCGAAGAGGGCATGCGCATCCACGGGATCGGCAAGGGTGCCGCAATGCGCAGCCGGGTCGAGCAGGCGATGGCGGACGTGGGGTTGCCCATCGGGATCTATAATCACCTGCCGAATTCCCTCAGCACCGGCGACCGCCAGCGCATATCGGTGGCCCGCGCGCTTGTTCTCGAACCCCAGCTCCTCATCCTCGACGAGACTGTCTCGGCGCTCGACCAGTCGGAGCAGAACAAGCTACTGGCGTTGTTCTCGCGGCTTCAGACCGAGAAGAACCTCACCTACATCTTCATCTCCCACGATCTCGCCATGGTGCGCCGCGTCTGCTCGCGCATCGCTGTGATGTATCTCGGAGAGCTGGTGGAGATTGCGGACAATCGCAATTTGTTCTACTCCGCCCGCCATCCCTACACCAAGGCGCTGCTGAGTGCGGTGCCCACTGTGGAGGACAATCCCTATGACAGTTCCAAACTGCTGCTCGAAGGCGAGCCGCCATCACCGATCAATATTGCGCCAGGCTGCAGCTTCGCCTCGCGCTGTCCCTTCGTCATGCCGGTTTGCCGCGAAAAGGCGCCGGCTCTGACGGCCGTTGCGCCGGGCTCTGCCGTTGCCTGCCATCTCTATGACGCCAACGAGGTGTCCTCGCCGCCGATGTCAGTGATGCGGCCCCAGAACGCGGAGCTTCATTGATCATGGCGGCAATCGACAACGCACTGTTGCATCAGATCATGGATTCGATTTCCGCCGTTGCCGCGACACCGGAAGGCGGAGTGAACCGGCCCGCGCTGACGCGGGAAGATGGCGAGGCGCGTGACTGGCTGCGCAGGCAATTCGATGCGCTCGGCATGCGGACCATCATCGACCCGATCGGCAACATGTTCGGCTGCCTTGAATTCGCTGGACCAGATGCACCCTGCGTGATGACGGGATCCCATCTCGACAGCCAGCCCTTCGGTGGCCGCTTCGACGGGGCCTATGGGGTTGTCGCCGGTCTTGCCGCCGCCTCGGCCTTGCGCGAGGCATACCGCGCAGGGCAGATCAGGCCCATGGCCAATCTCGTGGTGTCGAACTGGACGAATGAGGAAGGCGCACGCTTCCAGCCCAGTCTCATCGGCAGCAGCGTTTACGACGGCTCGCTCCCGCTGGAGAATGCCTATGCCGTAAAGGACGGGCAGGGCATTTCGGTGATTTCCGCACTCGACCAGATCGGATACCGTGGCGATGGCATGGCGCCGAGGCCACGGGCCTATGTCGAAATGCACGTCGAATGCGCTCCCGATCTGGAGCGCAGCAACAAGACCATTGGCCCTTTCGCGCGTTACTGGGGGGCCACGAAAATCCGTGCCGCAGTGCGCGGCATGCAGTCCCACACCGGGCCTACGCCCATGGAACGCCGCCGCGATGCGCTTCTCGGCGCGGCCTATCTGATCGCCGGCCTTCGCGGAATGGTCGATCGCGCATCGGACGTGCTGCACACGTCGGTGGGCCGCATCGAGGCCTACCCGAATTCGCCCAACAGCGTGTGTTCGGATGTCATCATGTTCGTCGAACTGCGTTCGCGCGATCAGGGCGTGCTCGAATGGGCGGAGGCTGAATTCAATCAACTGCTGGCAGTCTCGGCGGCGCGGGCAAAGACGACAGGCGAGATACTGGAAATCGAGCACCGGCGCGCAGGCGTGTTCGACAAGAACCTTGTCGAACTTGTCGAGCGTGTGTCAGCGGCGCAGGGTTTCGAGACGATGAGGCTTGATACGGTTGCAGCACACGACGGCATCCGCATGACCAATGTCTGTCCCTCCATTGTTGTTGCCATCAAGAGCATTGGTGGAATTTGCCATAATGCCACGGAGTACTCTAAACCGCGTGACGTGGAGGCTGGCGCCAGTGTTCTCTTGGGGTGCCTCGAAGTGCTTCTTGGGGACTGAGCCCGGTCAGGCGCGGCGCACCGGCATTCAGCTGCTGTCGATGATGAGCGGCAACTGAACCACGATGTTGCGGGCCTCGCCCGTGAACTTGCGCTCGATTGAAGATCGCATGATCGATCAGCATTTTGTTATTCCAAACCGTGGCGGGCCTATATCAGCCGCCATGAGATCCCGCCGCAGGTATCTCCGGTTCGCATTGGTTCTCGCTCCGCCTCTCGAACCGCCTTCATGGAAGTACATCTAAAGCTCCGGCTGCTCTACCTTGCCCTGCTGCGCCTCTCCTGCCCAGAGTGAACCGGTTCCGGTCTCCGGCAGGGTTTCGGGCGGCACGTTCTGGTGCAGGTGCATCTTTGCTATGAAGTGCGCGCTGATCGGAGCCGTGAGAAACAGGAACAGGGTGATGAGCAGTTCGTGCAGCGAGACCACTCCGTTGCCGAACAGGGCATGCAGCATCGAGGCGATCAGCACCCCGCCCACGCCGAGCGTCGTGGCCTTGGTTGGCGCATGAAGCCTGGCCATGGGGTTGGGAAGCTTGATCAGCCCGAATGAACCCACGAGACCGAAGGCCCCGGCAACAAACAGGAAAAAGGAAATCATGAGTTCCTGGGCGAGTTCCATCTGCGCCTCACTCGATGAGATTGCCGCGCAGCACGAAGCGCGCGTACGCGATGGTCGAGATGAAGCCGACCATGGCGATGGTCAGTGACACCTCGAAATAGACGCCTGTATTTTTGAGTATGCCGTAGAGCACGATGAGGGCGATGCCGTTGATCGCCATCGTATCAAGAGCGAGCACCCGGTCGCCTGTGCTGGGCGATTTCACGATCCGCCAGATATTCAGCAGGAAACCCAGCGCGAAACACCCGATGGCAAAATAAAGCGCGATGCCGATCATTCGAAAATCTCCTTCAGGCGGCGCTCGTAGCGGTGCTTGATATCGTCGCGCACGGCCCCGGGGTCCGGCGCATCGAGGCAATGCACCAGCAGTGCCCGGCCGCAGGCGGAAACGTCGCTCGTGACCGTTCCGGGCGTCATGGTGATCGTGCCGGCGAGCAC
>JBKJQU010000190.1:0-12031 GCA_046594995.1 Aestuariivirga sp. | reverse complement strand
GCATGCAAGAGGTCGTCGGTTCGATTCCGTCTGGCTCCACCATCGGATCAAAGATTTAACTGATATCGTTCTGATTTGATTTTGGTGCTAGCAGCCGTCTGGTAATCGCGCTGTCTTGCTTGTTGTCCAATTCAGCAGTTCTTCATATTGACTATTTGCAAAATGGGATGACAGGTCCCTGCCCTGCCAACATGGGCGGAAGACCATCGCCGGATGAACAACGGAGAATTTGTAGAGTGTTGCTGTCTCTCATTCGCCGGGACAAGGGCTGCGATGCTGGCATGGGGCGATGGTATGGTTCGCGTTACCCCGGACTTGAAACCATACTCCCCAAGCATCAGGCAATCTTGATGCACTTAACTATCCAATGTTGGAACTGTGCACAAATTCACTTATAAATATTAATGAATTGCCTGGAAGACAGCGCATACAGAACCGCTCTACGCGGAAGCAATTTGTCTGGCCAAACCACTTGACCGTGAAAATCTCCGTGCCGCGTCAGGCACTCTCGCTCACGGCAGACAGAATGCTCCATCAATGGAGCGATTCACGTAGCGCGCTGCCGTCCATAGCAGCTTCATGTCAGTGATGATTTTTGTTGTTGGCAAGGCTGGCAGTCCTGGTCCTCTTGAATTTGCCAGTCCCGTTACGCGCAGATTTTGCTCTCTTTGTTCGGGTGCGCGCTTTCCGCCCTTCCGCAGATGAATCAGTGTGACCCCTCAGAAGGTTCATAACACTTGCGACGACAGGGGCAAAAGTTGCGAGTGCGGCACTCGCTGCGAGATTGGAAGCAGTCGATGTCACCTTATCACGGGCAGTGTCACCAGCGGATTTCATGGTCTCCAAAGGATGCCGAATGGCTTCTCCGACCACAGTTCCGGGACGTGTAGACCGATCAGCGAGTATCCCGCCCAAGGCTCCTAAACCGGCAATCGCCAATTCACGGACCTTAGGGTCAGACAAGGTATTATTTCCGAACCTGCGGAGCTTCTTGGGAACTTTCACACTGCCAATTTTCTTCGGAATAAGCTTGGACATAGTATTCTCCTGTTAAAATGCCGGATGCCGTATCAGGTTGTTTCAACGTTTGCAGGGTTGTCATATTTCCATCCTCTGAAAAAAATATCGATTGCATTTGCGTAAGGCTGTCTGCACACTGATGAAAGTACGTTTGTGCCCTTTCATTCGCATGAATTGTCAAATGCCGCTTGAGATAGAACGGAAGTTTTTGCTGGCAAACGACGACTGGCGAATATTGGAGATCGACGAGTACCAAGGTATCCTTGGCGGTGTGATCTTGGCAGACGTTGAACTAACAGCGTCGGATATCACGATGCTCATTGCTGTGGCGAGACGGCGAGCGGCTGCTCGTTTCTGCATGCAGTGCCTGTGAACCGCACTCTACCCGATCACCGTCAGCGGCTATAGTCTTCCTTTTGATGGCGGGCGGCTGATCGCTCCGTCCTCGTGCTGAACACTGAACGGAGGGCTGGGGCATGACCGGAGCGGATATGGAGCGCGACGCAGCGTGGCGGCAGCGGGCGGTACTGGGGAACTATGCCGAACGGGCTTTCCTGTCACCACCCCTCGAACAGCGGATCTGGAGCTACACCGATCGCGTCTCCTACCAGGGCGGCGAGAACGTTTCCTTAAGCGTCTGCACCAATGCGGCGGCATTTTCGGTCGAGGTCATCCGTGACGGGCTGAAACCCGTGACGGTGTTCCGGCGAGACGATAACCAGGGCCGGTGGCAGGATACGCCGGAGGAATGCTCCATCACCGGCTGCGGCTGGACGCCCAGTTTCGTCATTCCGGTTGAATCTGGTTGGGTATCGGGGGCCTATGTCGTCAGATGCTCGGCCACCGTGGATGGCCGCGCTGAGGATGTCCACGAGCATATCTTCATCGTCAGGCCTGCGGCGCAGCAGGCACCGGGAAAACGTGTGCTTCTGATCGCGGCCACCTCGACCTGGAATGCCTATAACGACTGGGGCGGTTCCAACCATTATCAAGGCTATTGCGGCCCCAACGGCGACCGCTTCTCGCCCACTTTGAGCATCCACCGGCCGCTTGCAAAAGGCTTCGTCAGCCTTCCGGCGGACGCGCCGCGGGCCGTGCTGTTCGAGTCACCGGCGATCATGTCGGAACCTCGCTATCCCCATATGGAATGGGCCTATGCCAATGGCTATTCCAAGAAATACATGTCGTCGGGCTGGGCCAGCTTCGAACGGCATTTCGTGACCTGGGCCGAAGCCGAGGGCTATGACGTCGACATCATCAGCCAGACCGACCTGCATTTCAACCCTGCCATTCTGGATCGTTATTCATGCGTGGCCTGCGTCGGGCATGACGAGTACTGGTCATGGGAGATGCGCGATGCCATCGACACCTATGTGGAGCGCGGCGGCAGGATCGCCCGATTTGCCGGAAACTTCATGTGGCAGATCAGGCTTGAGGATCATGGCGCGCGGCAGGTGTGCTACAAATACATCGCGCGGGATGAAGACCCGTTGATGAGTAACGGCCCGCGCCATCTGGTCACCGAATCCTGGGAAGCGCCCGAGATCGGCAGGCCGGGGGCAGATACATTCGGGCTCAATGCCACGCACGGTCTCTATGCAAGCTGGTCGGGCTGTTCGCCGCGGGGCGCCAAGGGCTTTCCCGTCTACCGGCCAGAGCATTGGGCCTTCGAGAACACGGGCCTCTATTACGGAGATATCCTCGGCGCGGAGTCGCGGATCTTCGGCTACGAGGTTGACGGGCTGCCTTACGAGATTCGCAACGGACTGCCCTACCCGTCCAGTGACGCAAAGGCGCCGGAGGGGATCGAGATCCTCGCCCTCGGGCTTTCATCGACGATCGAGGAAGGCCAGACGATCCGCCCTGGCCACAGCTTTCTCGGGATCGAGGATGGCGAATATGTCGCCTCGGTGCTGACGGGCGCCAAGGATGCCGCGGCGATCGAGCGCACCAAGCGCGGCTCAGGCATGATCGTCAATTTCAAGCGGGGCAAGGGCGAGGTGTTTCATGCAGGCACCTGCGACTGGATCATGGGCCTTGCACGCCGCGACGAGATGGTGATGCAGGTGACCCGTAACGTGCTCGACCGCTTCTTGGGTTGAAACCGAAATGTACAAGGCCCGCAGCATCACTTGCGGGCCCTGGCTCTGTTCAGTTGGCTTTCGGCAGTGTCATCTTGCCGACAAGATCGGGATATTTCGCCGTGATCTCCTCGAATTTTCCGGCCTTGGCCAGCGCGGTAATTGCGGCGTTCAGCTTTTCCTTCAGCGCGGCGTCATCCTTCCGCACGCCGCCGCCCACACCTACGCCATAGATGCCCGGATCATCGGGCTTCTCAAGGATTGATTTCAGCTCGCAGCATTCCGCACCCTGGGTTGTCTTGAGGTAGTCAGACAGTGCCGAACTGTTCGCCAGTACATAGTCCAGCCGGCCAGCAGCCAGATCGTTGTTGGCCTCGTCCTGCGTGGCATAAGTCTTGATTTCCACACCGGCGGGCACAAGGTATTTCTGAGAATAGCGTTCATGACCGGTCGAGACCTGTACGCCAACCCTCTTGCCCTTGATCTTCTCCGGCGCAACATTAAGATCGCCGTTCTTGGCGCCGATGATGGCGGGCGGCGTATCATAATACATTTGTGTAAAATCGATGGTCTTCTTGCGTTCGTCGGTGATCAGCATAGAGGACCAGATGACGTCGATCTGCTTTGCAGTAAGCGCCGGGATGATTCCATCCCACGCCACATCGACGATCTCGCACTTCTCATTCATCTGTGCGCAAACAGCGTTCATCAGGTCGACTTCCCAGCCGACCCAGGTGCCAGACGCATCCTTGGAGGTGAAGGGCGGATAGGGTTCGGCGGCGATGCCGAACTTGATATCGGCCATGGCTGGGGCCTGGGCCGCCATCAGGACGGCGGCGGCCGCGGCGAAGAACAGGCGACGCGAGAATTTCATGGGCTACTTCCTTTGCAATACCGAGGCTCGTGATGACGCCCTGACACAGTGGAACAGGAGGCATCATCCGATAACCTTCAGGGCCAAGGTTGCAGCAACGACATTCCATTGGCAAGGATGATGGCCAACTACCTCCATGCTTTAATGCGATGCCAGGCTTACGCTGCAAGGGTTGTGGCGGCGGCAGTCTTCGTCAGGTCCACCGGCTTCAGCGTGGGGGCCAGCAGATGGGAGTTGCGGGCGAATTCCACGAAGGCGCTACGTGCGGTTTCACAATCTGCATCGCCGCAGATTGCGGCACGGCAAACCTTGAGCGCCAGGGCATGGGCAGATTTCGCCTGATGCACTGGCCATTCATTGAGGAAAGTATAGGCATCCATGGCGTTGTTGAGGTGTTTGACAAATCCCAGCCCTACAACCACGGCAACAGGCTCATCGAAAACGGCATAGTCCATTGTTCTGTCCTTATAAATTGTCACGAGGCGTGGGAGCATCTGGAAAGCTGCGGTACAACGTGAGAAACGCCTGTTTGTTTCAAAACAAAATCGGTGATTCCATTTCCCGGGCAGGTTGCCGGAAGCTAGCTTGGGGAACAGCGATAACGAGGCATGCGTTATAGCTTGAAGGCAATCTGGTCACCTCAGGGCATGACATGGCCCCTGTCACGACTCTTCCTCGCATCGGAACTGCCGGCTGGTCTATTCCAGCCAGTTACCGGCATCTGTTTCCGGATGATGGCGCGGTGCTTGAAAAATACGCCGCGCACTTCAATGCCGTTGAAATCAATACGAGCTTCTATCGCCCGCACCGGCGCGCGACATATGAAAAATGGGCTTCCCAGGTGCCGGAGGGTTTTACCTTCTCTGTGAAGCTGCCACGCGAAATCACCCATGTGCGGCGGTTGCAGGCATCTGGCGATCTGGTCTCGCGCTTTGCCGGCGAGGTGGCGGGACTCGGGCCCAAGCTTGGAGCCATCCTCGTGCAGCTTCCGCCAAGCCTTGCGTTCCAGCCGCATGATGCCGGGCAGGTGTTTCATCAGCTTCGTCATGTTTCGAGCGCACCCATTGTCTGCGAGCCGCGTCATCCGAGCTGGTTTTCAGACACTGCCGGGCAGTTCCTGATGGCACATCATGTGGCAAGGGTTGCGGCGGATCCGGCACCGGTGGCGGCCGCTGCCGAGCCCGGAGGATCAGGCGGCATTGCCTATCTCCGGCTCCACGGTTCGCCCCGCATGTATTATTCAGACTACAGCGCGGAGGACCTTGAAGGTTACAGCCAGCGGTTGGAGAAGCTGTTGCAGGCCGGGCGCGGAGCCTGGTGTATCTTCGACAATACGGCGGCATTCGCGGCCATGCCCAATGCGATGTCGCTGATGGCGCTTTGCGGTGGGAGAGCAAGGCAGGCCGGCGGCCCCTGACGGCTTCACGGTTCGCATCGGCCATTCAAGAACAGCATTGTCATTCCGCCATGGAATCGCTTAGTGAATGCGCCTGAAGGCCTGGAGATCAAGGAATGCGCGAGGAGCGGGTGAAACGGCGTCTCGCTGCAATCATGGCGGCAGACGTCGTGGGTTTCAGCCGGCTGATGGAAGCCAATGAAGAAGGAACGCTCGACGCGCTGCACCAGCACCGCGAAAAATTCCTCAATTCCGCGATTGCCCGGCACGATGGGCATGTTTTCAAGGTCATGGGCGACGGGCTGCTGATCGAATTCGCAAGTGCCGTCGATGCCGCCCAATGTGCGATCGAGATCCAGCGCGGCATGGCGGAGCGCAATGCGGACGTGCCGGAAGACCGCCACATCAGGTTCCGCATCGGCATCAATCTGGGCGATGTCATCGTCCATGGCGATGATTTCTTCGGGGACGACGTCAACATGGCCTCGCGGCTGGTGGCCTTCGCGCCGCCGGGTGGCATTGCCTGCTCGGCCGGCATCCGCCACCAGATCGGAGCCAAGCTCGATGCCGAATTTCTCGACCAGGGCCTGAGGACGGTGAAGAACATCTCCCAGCCGATCAATTTCTTTTTCATCAGCCTCGATCACAAGACATCCGCAGGCAGGATGCCTGGTCCTGCAGGTATCACGCGCGCCGCTTCCGACAAGCCATCGATTGCCGTCCTGCCCTTCACCAACATGAGCGGCGACAGGGAACAGGAATATTTTTCCGACGGCATCACGGAAGACATCATCACCGATCTTTCGAATGTCTCGGAACTTTTCGTGCTGGGCCGCAACACGGTGTTCCAGCACAAGGGAAAGCCCGCCGACATGGAGCAGATCGCACGGGACCTCGGCGTTGCCTATCTCGTCAACGGCAGTGTGCGGAAGGCGGGATCGAAAGTACGGATCACCGCGCAGCTGACCGAGGGCGCCAGTGGCGGACATATCTGGGCCGAGCGCTACGACCGCGACATGACGGACATCTTCGCGCTGCAGGACGAGATCACCAAGGCCATTGTCGAGCAGCTGAAAGTAAAGTTGCTGCCACGCGAGTTGCGCGCCATCGAGCAGGCGCCAACCAGCAACATCGAGGCCTATACCTGGTATCTGAAAGGCCGCGAGTATTTTCACCGCGGCACCAAATCCTGCTTCACGCTGGCAAAGCAGATGTTCACCAAGGCAATCGAGCTCGATCCCCTTTATGCGCGTTCCTATGCCGGCCTCGCCGACTGCGATGCCTTCCTCTATATGGACTACAGCCAGGATGTGGCCGCCGACGTGTTAAAGAACAGCGAGAGGGCACTGGCGCTGGCGGACGAGCTGGTCGAGGCGCGCGCCTCGCGCGGGCTGGCGCTTTCGGTTGCGCGCCGCTATCCGGAAGCCGAGCGCGAATTCGAGCATGCGCTCGCACAAGATCCCAATTATTTCGAGCTCCGCTTTTTCTATGGCCGGTCCTGCTACGCGCAAGGAAAGCTCGAACAGACGGCTTTCCATTGGGAACGCGCCGCCGAAATCAAGCCTGAGGATTACCAGGCCTTGATCCTGCTGAACCAGGTCTACGCATCATTGGGGCAGGATGAGAACGCGATGCGCGCAGGCATTCGCGGCGTGGAGCGGGCGGAGCGCGAGTTCGAAAAGAATCCGGAAAGCCCGCGGCCTGCCTATTTCATCGCAACCACGCTCGCCAAGATGGGTGAGAAGGCGCGGGCGGATGCATGGGCGAAGCAGGCGCTGGCGATCGCACCCGGCGATTACCTGACACAGTACAATATCGCCTGTTTCTACTGCGTGTCCGGCGACCTGGACCAGGCCTTCGCGATGCTTGGGAAGTTGCTGCCCGCCAGCAACGCCGACATGAAGGACTGGATCCTGCATGATTCCGATCTCGATCCATTGCATGGCGATCCGCGCTGGCAGCAGATCATGCTGCAAGCGCAGCCTCTGGCCTCCGAGGATTGACTTCGCATGATCCCGCGCGTGAAACTGCCTTTGCAACGCCTCGTATTTTTGGCCAACGGGAGCCTCAGATGACCACTTTCAACCAGCCGCTGGGCGGCAACGAAATGGCGCGCTTCGCCGGTCCCGCCACGATGATGCGGCTTCCAACGCAGCGCAGCGCGCAAGGGCTGGACGTGTGCTTCGTCGGCGTGCCGATCGACATCGGCACATCGAACCGCTCTGGCACGCGGCATGGGCCACGGCAGATCAGGGCTGAATCCTGCATGTTGCGGCCCTACAACATGGCGACGCGCGCCAAGCCGTTCGAGTCGCTGCAGGTGGCCGATATCGGCGATGTCGCCATCAACACCTTCGACCTCAAGAAGACCGTGGGCATCATCGAGGCCGCCTATGACGAGATCCTGTCTCATGATTGCATTCCTTTAACGCTGGGTGGCGATCACACGCTGACGCTTCCCATCCTTCGCGCCATGAAGAAGAAGCATGGGCCCGTGGCGATGATTCACATCGATGCCCATGCCGACATCAATGACGAGATGTTCGGCGAGAAGATCGCGCATGGCACGCCCTTCCGCCGCGCGGTGGAGGAGGGTCTTCTTGCCTGCGACAAGGTCTATCAGATCGGGCTTCGCGGATCGGGCTACAGCCCCGAGGATTTCGACTGGCCACGGAAGCAGGGCTTCACCGTGATCGAGGCGGAGAAGTGCTGGTACAAGTCCATGACGCCGGTGATGGAAGAGGTGCGCGCCAAAATCGGCGATCATCCGGTCTATCTCACCTATGACATCGACAGCCTCGATCCGGCCTTTGCGCCGGGCACCGGCACCGTTGAAGTGGGCGGCCTCACCACATGGCAGGCGCTTGAAATCATCCGGGGCTGCCGGGGCCTCAATCTCGTCGGCGGCGATCTGGTCGAAGTCTCGCCCCCGGTAGACCCTTCCGGCAACACGGCCTTGATCGGCGCGAACTTCCTGTTCGAGATGCTCTGCGTGCTGCCGGGAGTCCAATACGGCTGATTGCGTTTTCTACCGCAGCACCTCGAAGCCCTTGCCCAGATGCGGGTGGGCCCGAGGTGCCGCATGATCGCCGCAGTGATTGCCGGCGAGGTCTTCGATGATCGGGCAGTCGGGCCTGCCATCGCCCTGGCAATTGGAGGCGAGGTGCCTGAGCGCGCTGGTCATCTGCTGCAGTTCCTTCATCTTGTGTTCGAGCGCCTCGATATGGCCTTCGGCAATGCGCTTCACGTCGCCGCTGGCGCGGCCACGGTCGCGCCACAGCGTCAGCAGTTCCGTCATCTGCTCCACGGTGAACCCTAAGTCGCGCGCGCGCCTGACGAAGCGCAGGGTCTGGACGTCGTTGTCCGAATAGACGCGATAGCCTGACATGGTTCGCGCGGCGGGGCTGATCAGGCCGATCTGTTCATAATAGCGGATCATCTTGGCGGATACGCCGGAGGCGGCGGAGGCTTCACCGATGTTCATTGCTATGCTTCCTCAAGCTTGCTTCACAGATACAGGTTCAGTGGCGCGGTAACGCCTGAGCCGCAGGGCATTGGAGACGACGAAGACGCTGGAGAGCGCCATGGCGCCAGCCGCCAGCATGGGTGACAGCAACGTTCCGGTGAAGGGGTAGAGAACGCCCGCGGCGACAGGGATCAGCACCACATTATAGGCAAAGGCCCAGAACAGGTTTTCCCTGATATTGCGGATCGTCGCCTGGCTCAGGCCGATTGCGTTCGGCACGCCATTCAAGTCGCCCGACATCAACACTACGTCGGCACTTTCAATCGCCACGTCGGTTCCGGTGCCGATGGCAATTCCCACATCGGCTTCAGCCAATGCGGGCGCATCGTTGATGCCGTCGCCGACGAAGGCCACCTTGCGGCCGCCCTCACGCAAACGCTTGATCACCTCGACCTTGCCGTCGGGCAGCACTTCGGCAACGACCTCATCAATTTCGAGAACCTTCGCGATGGCCTCCGCCGTGCGGCGGTTGTCACCGGTGATCATCGCCACGCGAAGGCCCAGCGCGTGGAGTGCCCGGATCGCTTCCGGTGTGGTCGACTTGATGGGATCGGCGACCGCGATGATGGCGGCGAGCTTGCCACCGATCGCCGCATAAAGCGGCGTCTTGGCCTGTTTGCCCAACCGTTCGGCGGCTTCTGCGAAGACTGAGACATCGAGCCCCAGCTTCTCCATGTAGCGGTCGGCACCCACGGCCACGTCGCTTGCGTTCACACGGCCATGCGCGCCGAAACCCGGCACAGCTTCGAAGCCTTCCACACCCGGAACCGCGTGGCCTTCAGCTTTCGCGGCCTTGACAATGGCAGCGGCAATCGGATGCTCGGACTGGCTTTCAACCGCCGCCACCAGCGGCAGTGCGGCATCGCGCGTGAAGCCATCGGCCACTTCGAAGTCGGTCAATTCAGGGCGGCCTGCGGTCAGCGTTCCGGTCTTGTCGAGGGCGATGACGCTGGCATTCTTCAAAGTCTGCAAGGCTTCACCCTTGCGGAACAGTACGCCCAGTTCGGCGGCCCTGCCGGTGCCCACCATGATGGAGGTGGGCGTTGCAAGGCCCATGGCGCAGGGACATGCGATGATCAGGACTGCCACCGCATTGACGAAGCCGAAGGTGAGTGCCGGTTCCGGCCCGAAGATCAACCATACAAGGAAAGTGGCGAGCGCCGCAGCCATCACGGCGGGCACGAACCATGCCGTAATCCTGTCCACCAGCGCCTGAATCGGCAGCTTCGAGCCTTGAGCGGCTTCCACCATGCGGATGATCTGTGCAAGGACGGTATCGGCGCCGACCTTCGTGGCACGATAGGTGAAGCTGCCGGTCTTGTTGATGGTACCGCCGACGACGCCAGCGCCCTCGCCCTTCACGACGGGAATGGGCTCGCCGGTGATCATCGATTCATCGACGTAGGAAGAACCCTGCACGACCACGCCATCGACCGCGATACGGTCACCCGGCCGCGCCTGCACGATGTCGTCCACGATGACGGAGTCGAGCGGCACTTCCACGATCTCTCCGTTGCGCTCGACACGTGCCGACTTTGCCTGAAGCCCCATGAGCTTCCGGATTGCGTCACTGGTGCGGCCCTTGGCGCGGGCCTCGAGATATCGCCCAAGCAGGATCAGGGTGATGATCACGGCGGAGGCTTCATAATAGACGTTGACCGTGCCTTGAGGCAGCACGGAGGGGAGGAAGGTGGCGACAACCGAATAGCCCCAGGCTGCGCTGGAGCCCAGCACCACAAGCGAGTTCATGTCGGGCGACAAGCGCAGCAGCGCGGGCACACCCTTTTTGTAAAATCTCAAGCCGGGGCCGAACTGCACGATGGTGGCGAGAACGAAATAGAAGAGATAAAGCCATTGCCGGTTTGCCTCACCATGCATCCAGTGGCCGATCGCCGGAACGAGATGCGATCCCATCTCGATCACAAAGAGCGGAAGTGTGAGAACCCCTGCGATGATGAGATCGCGCTTCAGCTTGCGCTGTTCCTCTTCCTTGGCGGCGGCAACGGCATCGCCCGCGGCGGCATGGTCCAATCGGCGCGGTTCGTAGCCGGCCTTTCGCACGGCGGTCTCGATTGCCTGCAACGGTGTTCCGCCGAGCATTTCCACGGTGGCCCTTTCGGTGGCCAGGTTGACGGAGGCCGAGACGACGCCCGGCACGGCAGCAATCGCCTTCTCGACGCGGTTGACGCAGGAGGCACAGGTCATGCCTTCGATGCCCAGTTCGATGGTCTGGCGCGCCACTTCATAGCCCGCCGTCCGGATGGCGCCGATCACAGCTTGCGGGTCGGTATCGTCGCCGAAGGTCACGTCAGCGCGTTCAGTGGCGAGGTTCACGGACGCATTGGTCACCCCCGGCACGGCTGCAATCGCCTTCTCGACGCGGCGCACGCAGGAAGCACAGGTCATCCCCTCGACGGGAAAACTCTGGAACTGGGTGTGGTCTGGTACTGCTGTCATGGCAATCTTCCTTTCGGACGGCATGCCCCGTCATATGGGGCTTCCCATGATGGGAAGGTCAAGCGAATTCTTGCCAGATTATATTTTCTTGTAAATCCTTGACCTTGCCAGCGTTGGAACCCCTATCTCTGCACCAATGGCAAATCTGCCTTCTGCAAACAGGAGAACCACCATGCTGAAACTGAAAGTACCGGACATGACCTGCGGCCATTGCGTCAGCACGGTCGAAAAGGCCATCAAGGCAGTGGATACCACTGCACAGGTCAAGACCGACCTCGGCACGAAGACCGTGACCGTTGAAACATCGGCAACGCAAGACGCGATCTCGAAGGCTGTCGACGGCGCAGGCTATCCCAATACCGCTGCCTGAAAGTCCTATCGTCCGCCGGGCACGAGCGTCAGAACCAGGGCGATCAGCAATGCAGCCCCCAAGGCAACGAGTGGGCCGACGTCGAACCCGGTCAAGGCCATCGCGCCCTGCAATGCCGCAACAATCGCGAGGATCAAGGCTCCCGAGATGAGGGCGTCGCGAGAGAGAGAGGAACCGGTCTTCATGGAGTGCCACGCAAGTTTGAGGGTCGGACACCAAGGCTAGAAGATGAAGCCTGCCCCGGACTTGCGCCGGGAACCACTTGAGAGGCTTTCAGCCTGCTGCCGCTGTTCAAGCCTTGCTGCTG
>JBKJQU010000077.1:0-5642 GCA_046594995.1 Aestuariivirga sp. | reverse complement strand
GGTTGCTGCCTTTGCATCAAAGCCGCGTTTGATAGTGTGATTGCTAGAACGATTGTTTGGCTTTGGAGAACACTCATGCGCAAGACCGATTTGCTGTTGCCTTCCGTAACCCGCCGCAATGCACTGAAGCTTTCAGTCGCAGCGGGCGCCATGGGCGTCATGGAGCTGCCGGTGCAGGCTCAGACGCCCAAGCGGGGCGGCAAGATGGTTCTTGCATCGAGACATGGATCAACCACGGATTCGACGGATCCGGCCTTGGGGACAAACGCTTACCAAGGCTTGTTGACGAATGCCATGGCCAACACGCTCACCGAACTGCTGCCGGATGGAACCGTGGGATCTGCACTGGCCGAAAGCTGGGATACGGCGGACGGCAAGACATGGCACTTCAAGCTTCGCCGTGGTGTCACCTTTCACGACGGTAGGCCGCTCAAGGCAGAAGACGTTGTCGTGTCGCTGAACCATCATCGCGCGGCTGACTCAAAGTCCTTCGTGAAGCCGATCGCGGATCAGTTCACCGAGGTGAAGACTGATGGAACCGCGGGCATCATCATCACTCTCGCCAGTGCTAATGCCGATCTGCCGATCGTTCTCAACACGGAGGCCTTTACGGTCTATCCCGCTGAGGGAGAGCGGATGAACTGGGAGTCCCGCAACGGCACCGGGGGCTACATTCTCAAGCAGTATGAACCCGGCGTGAGGGCCTATCTCGAACGCAATAAGAACTACTTCCGCGATGACCGTGCATTCGCCGACGAGGTAGAGCTTCTGTGCATTCAGGATTCAAGCGCGCGCATGAATGCGTTGCTGAGCGGCGAGGTCCAAGCCATCGACGAGGTGGACCTGAAAACTGTCGAACTCCTGAAATCGCAACCCAACATCACGCTCGATCGCGTTACGGGTTCCCTGCACTACACCTTCCCGATGCGGACGGATATGGCGCCCTTCGACAATGTGGACGTGCGGCTCGCTCTCAAATACGCCATCGACCGTGAGGACCTGATGGAGAAGATCCTCTACGGATACGGTCATCTCGGCAACGACACGCCGATCGGGCCATCCTATCGCTATTGGGCAAAGGACATTCCACAGCGCAAGTATGATCCCGAGCGCGCGAAGTTCCACCTCAAGAAAGCAGGGATGGAGAACCTGAAGCTTGATCTCAGCACCGCCGAAGCAGCCTTCGTGGGCGCGACCGATGCTGCCGTGCTCTTCGCCGAGCATGCCCGGCGAGCAGGTATCGAGCTCAACGTGGTGCGTGAGGCCAACGACGCCTATTGGGACAATGTCTGGATGAAGAAGCCCTTCGCTGCATGTTACTGGGGCGGATACCCGACCGAAGGCGAGATGTTCGCGATTGGATATACGAAGGGCGCCGCGTGGAACGACACTTTCTGGAGTGATCCGAAGTTCGACTCCTTGCGCCTCGCGGCACTTGCCGAGCTTGATCCCGAGAAGCGGCGGACGATGTATGGCGAGATGCAGCAGATCCTCCACGATGATGGCGGAGCGTTGGTGTTCGCCTTCGCAGACTTTGTGATGGCGCGCAACAACACCATCTCGCATGGGCCGCTGTCGTCGGAAGGACCCTTCGACGGGTCGCGCGCCGTTGAACGCTGGTGGGTGGTGGCGTAACGCCATTCCAGATCAAATTGCGACCAAGCGGCGGCGCGGCAAACGCCGCTGCCATAGACAGTATCTAAAGCTTTTAGCTCCGGAGCCAGGATGAGCTACGCCATCTTCGTCGGCAAGAACCTTACGCAATCGGGAACAGGATATCTTGCCGGCTATGGTGACGAGCCGTCAAGCCACTGGCTTGAAGTCGTTCCGGAAACCGATCATCCGCCGGGAGCCACGATGACGGTTGGTGTATCGGCCGATGCCGACATGCCCGGCAGGCTGACAGAGATTCCGCAGGCGACCCGGACGGCGCGGCATCTGAGGGTGTGCTACAGCTACTACAAGGGCACACCGGCACCACTCACAAACGGCGGGCTCAACGAATTCGGGGTTGCCCTGCGCGATGTCTGGTCACCATCGCGGCAGGAATTGATCGACATGACCCCTGTGACACAAGCCGGGCCCAACTATAGCGATCTTTGCAAGTTGATCCTTGAGCGAGCGCGAACGGCGCGGGAGGCGGTGGAACTTATCGGCAGCATGATCGCGGAACATGGTCATGTCACCTATGGCGGTAACTCGCATCTCGTCGCGGATGCGGATGAAGCGTGGGTGGTCATCGAATTCGCGGGCGGGCAGGGGCTGTGGGCGGCAGAGCGCCTGGGAGCGGATACCATCAGAGTTTCCCGGCCGGGATACATCGGCGATGTTCCAGTAAATAGAGATGGGGGCCGAGACTGGCTGTGGTCACCGAATTTCATATCTTTCGCGGAAGAACAGGGTTGGTATGACCCGGCTTCCGATGGCGCCTTCCACGTCAATAAGATCTATGGCGACGGCCGCTACAGATGGGATGGTGTCGCATGGGTGGAAGGTGAACTTGCCAAGCTTGCTGCGCGTCCGGAGAAGATCGGGTTACACGATGTGATGTCATTCGTGGCCACCGAGCGGCTGACGGGTGACACTGCCGGTTATGGGCAGGTGGTCCCGCTGTTGGACCGGTGCCACACGGCGTTGAGAATGATGTGGCATGCTCACATTGGTGCGTCGACTGCGCCCTTTACTCCTGTCTTTCTAGGAATCCAGCATGTGCCGGACGAGTTCAGGCAGCACCGCTATCTCAGTGACAGGGAAGCTCAACGTTTCCTTGACGCCCGACAACTGCAGAACCTGTCAGCGATATCACGCAAGGTGGAATCGGCGAGATCGGCCACCGCCATCTTCAAGCGACTGCAGTATCTGGTATTCGAGCATCACGATCATTTTCTTGCTGAAGTTCAGAGCGTTTGGCGGGGGCTCGAAAGACGTCTTAGCTCGAGGGCGTCCGATGTCTCACAGCTTGCCATTTTTGCCCTGGAGGTCGGCCAAGTGGCCTTGGCGGAAAGATGCCTAACCTGCTTTACCGAAGAAGCGCTTCTACAATCTCTTGATATGGCAGAGGATCTGACCCGCTCTATAGAAATCCGTACACGCATTTCATACGGTATGAGTTCGAATGCAGCAGGATTGGGGCCTGAACAGATATGGTAGCCCGTTCAGAATAGCGCATTGTTGACGATGAACATGCCCGTGATTTCAAGCCGTGGGTTTAGCACCGGGAAGGCGAACTATGTCTGGCCGACCGAAGACCGGCCGGTCAACTTTGACACCCACCGCGACGGTCCTGGCAACATGTCCAACAGTTGTGAAAAGGGCAGGGGTGCTGCTGCGGAGGAAGGCACGCTGACGGCCGGTGTCGACGGAAACCATGGCTGATTCTGGGGTAGTCGTGGACAACAGGAAAAGCCGCTTACGCTGAGCAAAAATTGGTTACTATCGGAAATGAATGGCGGCCAAGCCAGTAGTCTATTAAAACGGCCTAGGCTCGCCCACGGTCCAGGCCTTTGTTCAAGCCGTAAACTAAGAATCTACGGGCAAGTCGGTCGTCGACCTGCCCATCCGCTGCAGCATTATGCCTGTAACCGTCTGAACGACTTGATTAAAAGACTGTGCTGCATCGACAATGTGGCTGTTCTGCATAGGCTTCACCAGCGCGAGGTATTCGCGGCACTGTCGGGAGGTCTCCTCAACTGTCAGTTCACGCTTCCTCGCTTGGAGAACTTCGGCTGGACCATAAAGAAGTATGATCAGATCGGGCTTCGGCATGAGCCGCCAGATGAACTTCAACAGCCACCGCGGGCCGCCGTAGCGATAACGGACGGGATCGACGAGAATGTCGACATAATGCCGGTCATTGAGGATGAGCGTTGACTTAACTTTGGCCCAGTAGATGCTGGCGTAACCCAGCGTGCCATGTAGGGTCCAGTATCCGGCGCGGACAAGCGACGTCGGCAGCGAGCGGGGCTTCAAGGCATGGGGTGTTTTGGTGCTCGGGGGCGGCCTCTTCAGCAGCTGCCGAAGCGAGGGTGCAAAGCCCCGCACTTCAGTCCTCGTGAAGATGGGAGCCATCGCCTTTTCGAGCGCGTCGATGGTTGACGATTTTCCGGCGCCATCCGGCCCCAGGAGCACGACGTTGATGCCGGGAGGGCGTAACAGGCGGCCAAGACGATTTACCTGTGTTCTGAGCGTCTCCATCACGAAGCGACCCGCACTGCGGCGGATCAGGAGTGCCTTCAGTTCACGCCGGAGCACGTCGACATTCAGGATGATGGATTGCCATGTGCCCGAGGCCGCTGCATCTGACAATTCTGTTGCACGCTGGGGCCAGAGTGTGGCGAGGGTGATGCGTGATTGATCGGGCGCTTCACTGAAACGAGATGAAAGACGTTGTGCGGCGCCGGTATCGAGCCTCTGCTTCATGAGTAGACGTGACAACGAGCAACTGAACTCGATCTCTGGCGAAGCGATCCAGAAATTGCGATGACGGCGGCGAGTCCGGAGGATTCTCGTGCCTGTGCAAAGCAGGTGATTGCCGAAGCAGTAGTCGACGGCGAAATCGAAGATCAGGAGAACGGGCATGCCGTCATGATCGCTGCAAGCCAGCGTGATGAAGTAACCGCGTGCCAAAACGAGCCTAGCGCCAATCTCGCGTTCGTTCTGCGCGATGAGAGCAACGAGCCGTTCTGGTGTCAGCTTGCTGTCAACAATGCAGTCGATATCAGTGCCATAGGTTTCGGGTAGCCCATCGTAACCATGGACGATGCACCAGGCAATGTTCTCGCGATCAAGCAGTGCAAAAATCGCCGAGATAACATCGCACGGCAGTTTCATCGCTCCCCTGCGGAAGCCCGCAGGCGTAAGAGTTTCGTTCTGGATGCTACTGAAATCACGGATATACATTTGAGTCACTCCGGCGCCTTCCGTATGTGGGTGATGCGGCCACCGTACAGGAACAGTGCCCAACGTGCTGCGGCGCCAATGGACTCGGTGATGAGAATGCCGATTGCCGCACCCATAAGGGCCCATTGCTGCAACAGCAGCCATACCGCGACTGAACCCAAGAGGCAGATGGCGAAGGACAATCCAGCGATGGCCTGTCCGCGCTCGGCGGCAGACAGTGCAATCGTCGCGGGAGCACCCATGGCTGAGATGGCTGATGAGAGGGCGAGGATGGAGAGGATATCCTGTCCGCCTGCGAAATCTTCACCTGGAAAAAGGAGCGGCAGGATTAAATTGCCACTCATGATCACGAACATCGCAAAGGCACCCATGATGGCGCCGATCAGCACCGCATCGCGAAGTGCGGCGCGTTTCAAGCCAGCCTCGCCTTCGTCTTTCAGCGCACGGACGAACTTCGGCGTCAGCATGTTGAAGAGTCCGAAGAGAAATGGGTTCGCCAGCCCCACGATGCTGAGGCAAGCCGAGTAGAGACCGGTTGCGGCGGCACCGGCCACAAGGAGCGTAATCCAGTGCGCGGCGTAGCTCTGCACCTGCAGGGCAATCTGGCTGGACAGAAGCCATTTGCCTAAAGACCAGCTCAGCTTCGCGGTTTGCCGTGCGGCCCCAGGCTTTCGCGTGAAATAGCCGCGACTGAACCACGACCAGATTAATGCACCGAAGGCTCCGGCGATGCCAATCGCGAA
>JBKJQU010000034.1:0-2564 GCA_046594995.1 Aestuariivirga sp. | reverse complement strand
GCTGTCCCGCATCAGGCGGGAGATATATTCGCGGGAGCCCCCCTGCACGGTGCGCCACAGCGGGCGGTTCGTCAGTTGCAGCAGCCCGTGATTGTCGAAGAAGCGCAGGAAGGCGCGGGCCGGATAGTCCCGCATGTCGCCGGCCGTGGCCGACCAGATGGCGCCCGCCATGGGCAGCAGGTGGCGGTCCGTGAAATAGTCCGAATAGCCTTCGGCTTTCAGGAACTCGCCGATCGTCACGTTGTCTGACAATCCGGGCAGTTTCGCCAGCGCGGTGTTGAAGAAGCGGGGAATATCGCGCATCAATCTCCAGTGGCCGCGGTTCAACAGGTTGGACGCATTGCCCACGAGCTGCAGCAGGTTGGAGCCCGCATATTCATAGGCGCCGTTGCCCATCGAAATGGCAAAGCTCATGTTCGAGGGCGCTGTCGGCACATTCAGGTGGCTGAACATCGCCGTGAGGTTCGGATAGGCCGGCGGATTGTAAACGATGAAGCCGGTGTCGACCGCCACGTCCTTGCCGTCGATATCGCAATCCACCGTGTTGGAATGGCCGCCCGGGCGGTTCTCGGCTTCGATCAGGGTAACGTCATGAGACTTCGAGAGAAGCCAGGCGGCTGAAAGACCGGAAATGCCTGACCCAACGACAGCGATACGGCGTGATTTCACTTGGAATTCCTTGAGTTTAACAGCCTACGCCGCAGATCGGAGTGTGGATCATGGGTGATCCGCCTGATAGGGGAAGGCGTAAGGATCAGCAAACAGGGGAAACATGCTATGCTGGCCACCATGGATTCAGCAGACAGGCAAAAAGACAGGGACAAGCAAACGCAGGAAGCACTTTTCCGCGCCATGATCAAACGCGTGGCGCAAAATCACGACCGGCAGGCATTCGCCCGGCTGTTCGATCATTTTGCACCCCGTCTCAAGAGCTTCATGATGCGCAAGAATGCCTCGGCCGAACTCGCCGAGGATCTTGTGCAGGAGGCGATGATCGCGGTGTGGAAAAAAGCCGGCCTGTACGAGCCAACCAAGGGCTCGGTGACGACCTGGGTCTTCACCATTGCCCGGAATCTGAGGATCGACCGTATCCGGCGTGACATTCACATGCCGATGACCGAACTCGGCGACTATGACGAACCCTCGGATGCTCCCGAAGGCGAAGAGCTTCTCGTCAGGAAGCAGGAAGATGGTCTGGTGTCACGGGCGCTCCAGAACATACCGGCAGAGCAGCGCCAGGTGCTGCTGCTCTCCTTCGTCGAAGACATGCCTCAGAGCGAGATCGCCGAAAAGCTCAGCATACCGCTTGGAACCGTAAAATCGCGCATGCGTCTCGCATATGGACACCTGCGCCGCATTCTGGAGACCGGACTTTGAAACCGCACCACCATCTTGACCACAGCACTGTTCTTGCCTATGCGGCGGGAACACTCGACGAGGCTTTCACGATCGTCGTGGCCTCGCACCTTGTGCTGTGCCCTGCATGCCGGAAGTCCGTTCATGAGGCGGAAGCGCTCGGTGGCGAGCTGCTGAGCCAGCTTGCCGACAGTGCTGTTTCCAGCGATTGCCGCGACAAAACTCTTTCCGCCCTCGACCAGGCGACGATCCATCGCTTTCCCGTTGCCACGCCGAAGTCGGAACTTCCCGTTCCGCTGGCGCGCCTGCTCAATGCATCCTCTTTCAATGACATTGCCTGGAAAACCAAGGCGCCGGGCGTTGCCATGTTCGATGTCAAACTGCCAGCTTTTGCCAAGGGCCAATTGAAGCTGCTGCGCATCGGCGCTGGCCGCGCCATGCCGGAGCATGGCCACGGTGGCGAAGAAATCACGCTTGTGCTGCAGGGCGCCTATCGTGACCATATGGGGCGTTTCGCGCGCGGCGACGTTGCCGATCTCGACGAGGACATCGAGCACAAGCCGGTTGTCGAGCAGGATGGCCATTGCATCTGCCTTGTTGCAACCGAAGCGCCGACGCGGTTCAAGTCGCTGGCCGCGCGTTTGATGCAGCCTTTTGTGGGCATCTAAGGTGACGGCCACATTTCCCTGGAAGGTCGTCTGGATCACCGGGGCATCGACAGGAATCGGGCGCGAAGCGGCGCTGCAGCTGGCAGCGGCTGGCGTGAAGGTGGCGGTATCCGCCCGGTCAGCCCCCAAGCTTGACGGGATGGGAGAGGGCATATTTGCCTATCCGCTGGATGTCACAGACGCCACTGCAGTAAAAGTCACGGTCGACAGTATCGAGTCCGATCTCGGACCTATAGATCTCGCTGTCCTTGGGGCGGGAGCCTATACACCGGTAACCATTCAAAACATCGATCCTGTAGTGTTTTCCCGTATGGTATCGACTAACTACCTAGGCGTCGTGAATTGTGTAGCGGCGCTGATGCCCGCGATGCTGGCCCGCAAGCGTGGCCATCTGTCGTGGATCGCCTCGGTGGCAGGCTATATCGGCCTGCCGAAGGCTGCCGCCTATGGGCCAACCAAGGCGGCGCTCATCAATCTTGCCGAATGTCTCAGGCCCGAGCTGGCGCGTGCGGGCATCACCACCAGCGTCATCAATCCGGG
>JBKJQU010000116.1:0-6250 GCA_046594995.1 Aestuariivirga sp. | reverse complement strand
CTGGATCATTTTCATCGCCGAATTCGCGCTGCGATTCGTGCTGGCGCCGGACAAGCTGCGCTTTCTGAAACGCAATCCCATCACCGTCATCGCGCTGATCGCACCGGCATTCCGCTTTCTCTCGATTCTACGCTTCCTTAGACTGGCGCGCGGGCTGAGGCTGGTGCGCGTGGTTGGCACCGCCAATCGCGGCCTGAATGCACTCCGCATCAGCTTTGGCCGGCGCGGCCTTAGTTATGTCGTTGCCGCGACGGGCATCGTGGTGCTGCTCGGCGCTGCAGCCATGTTGAATTTCGAGCCCGCTTCCGAGGTTGAAGGTGGCTTCACTGGCTTTGCCGATGCATTGTGGTGGACCGCGATGATTATCGCCACCATGGGATCGCAGTACTGGCCCACAACGCCCGAGGGACGCCTGATCTGCTTGCTGCTCTCGGTTTATGGCGTTGCTGTCTTCGGCTATCTCACCGCAAGCCTTGCAACCTTTTTCATCGGCCAGGAGGCGCAAGCAAAAGATGGAACTGTGGCGGGCACACCGGAACTTGCCGCCCTGCGCGAGGAAATCGCAGCACTGCGCCGCGACTTGATGGGCCGCGAGGAGAACAGGAGCAGATGAGAAATCTTCGGTTGTTGAGCAGGACGTTCTACTCGATCCTTACTGCCGTCCCCGATGCTGAGACCATCAGCATGCTGCCATTGCTGCCGATGGTTTCGTAGTCGATGTCCACACCGATGACGGCATTGGCGCCGAGGCGCCGTGCCTGCTCCGTCATGTCGCCGATGGCGGTTTCGCGCGCATCGTTGAGCACCCTTTCATAGGCGCCCGCGCGGCCGCCTACGATGTCGCGGATCGAGGCGAAGAGATCGCGGAACATGTTGGCGCCGAGGATCGCCTCGCCCGCAACCAGTCCCTTGTACTCCAGCACTTTGTGTCCCTCGACATTGTTTGTCGTCGTCACAAGCATTGTCATTCTCCTCCGAATACCACTTTGCCGTCGCAGATCGTCACTGCGGGCACGATGCCCTTGTAGCTGGCTGGATCGATTTTTTCGAGATCGACCGGCATCACCACAACGTCCGCCAGCAGGCCTTCCTTCAGCACGCCGGTCTTGCCCTCCATGAAGCCCGCGTAGGCGCAGTCTTCGGTGTAGGAGCGGATGGATTGGTCGAGGCTCTGGCGGTTGTCGGGCATGGTATCGTTCCAGCGCATGCGCGTCATGGCGGACTGGACGGACCACATCGGGTCGATGTCGGAGACCGGCCAGTCGGTGCCGAAGACGAGGCGTGCGCCCGTCTCCCGCAGCGCCTTCCAGGCGAAGGCATATTGCCAGCGGGCTTCCCCGATGCGGGAGAGATAAGGCTCCAGCGGCAGGCCGTGATTGCCGGGGGGATGCGGCGGCTGCATGGAGGCGATGACGCCCATCTCCGCAAAGCGTGGGATATCGTCGGGGTGGATCACCTCCACATGCTCCACACGGTGGCGGGAGTCTCGGCGGCCATTGGCTTTCAGCGCCGCTTCATAGCCGTCGAGCACGATTCTGACCGCGCCATCGCCGATCGCGTGAACTGCGATCTGCAGGCCACGGCGATCGGCCTCCACCGCGATTTCGGCAAAGCGTTCGGGTGTGAACAGCGGCTCGCCCTTCCAGCCCGGATTGTCGGAATAGTCCTCAACCATCACGCCGGTGCCCGAGTCGATCACGCCATCGACGAAGAGCTTGACGAAACCAGAGGACAGCATCTCGGAATTGTAGCGCTCCGCCATCTGGCTCGCCTTTTCCAGAATGGGCAGGTCCATGAAGTTCTTGAAGTGGAAGGGCACCTTGACGCGAGCCGTGAGTTCTCCGCGGCGGTGCAAATCCTCCAGAAGTTCAAGGGTATAGAGGTTGCCGTCCATGTTCTGGATGAAGGTGATGCCGTGCCGCGCCGCATGGGCAAGACCCGTCTTCATGACGTTCAGATCGCTTTCCAACTGCTCTTTCGTGGGATAGGGATCGGGCTCGCCGCCTGTCGTCAGCCCCAGCCGGTCGCGCATGCCTTTCTGGGAGAGGTCGCGAACTGGTCCGATTGCCTCACCTTCACGGAGTTCGCCAGTCGCAAGCCCATCAGCACCCATGACGATCTCATTACCGGGGCCAAGCTTCCTGCCTTTGAGAAGCCCTGCCATTTCGAGCGCGATGGTGTTGGCCCAGGCGGTGTGATGGTCCGGCGAGAAGAACAGTACCGGGCGGTCCTTCAAGATGCGGTCGAGGTGGTGGCGAGTAAGCGGCTCCGCGTCGCCCAGGATGATGTAGTCCGCTTGTTCGCCGATGATGAGATCATCCCCGGGATTGGCCGCGATATAGGCCTCCGTGTGGACTTTCAGTTCATCGAAGCCGCGGGTTCCATAAAGCTGGAGGTGTTCGAGTTCGGCAGCACCCGCAAAGAGATGCATATGGCCTTCGGTGAAGCCCGGAATGACGCTGCCGCCCTTGGCATCAATGATGCGGGTTGAAGGCCCCTTTTCACGCATCACATCTGCATTCGATCCCAAGGCACTGATTCGATTCCCGGAAATCGCAACGGCTTGCGCACGGGGCCGCGCCTTGTCCATGGTCAGGATGGCGGCATTGGTGATGATGATGTTCGCGGGCATTCAAGAGTTCCGTTCCGGTTGGGGCTGATGTCTCTGGTTAGTCGAAACGGGCCCTCGGAGGAATAGCCACGGATGGTTGAGCAGATTTGCACTTCCACGATCATGGCGGAGCCTATAGAAGGCGGCGTCCCTGCAGGTCCTCCTTATGCCGCTCCGTCCTCTTTTCTTTCCCATAGCCATGCTTCTGTTCGCCGCCGCGGTTTCCGCACAGGATTCGCAGGAGCGCCAATGGACACTCGATGCGAGCGATCAGGATGCATACCTGATCTTCGGCGTGCCAGAGACGGACGACCTCGGCATCAGCCTGTGGTGTCCGATCGGCCAGGGCAAGGTTAACATCTTTGTGCCTGAGACCGGGGAAAAGATGGAAGCCGGCAAGGATGTGACGATCACCCTGAAGGCCGGCTATGAAACGTCCGAGGTGAAGGCCAAGACCGACATCAACGCCGAGGCCGGCGTTTCCAGCGCGGAAGGCAGCATCGCCGCCGATGATCCGATATTCAATGCCATGACGAAGACAGACCGTTTCCGCGTATCAGTCGGCACGGAAGAACTGATCTTCCCGCTCTTCGAGGCCGATGTCGCCGGCTTGCTGAAGCATTGCCGCAAGCAATAACGGCTTAGCATTGCAGCAAGACCAGCCGCCTTGCCGTTTCAAGCGTTGAGCGGTCGGGAACGCCATTGACCAGCATCGGGCGGAAATGGCGCTGGAAGGCATCAATCACCTTGCGCGTTTGCCCGTCATGTTCGCCGTTGACGGGAACAGCATAGCCATAGTCGGAGAGAAGCTGCTGAACCTCGGCGATGTGCGCGCCGTCGAGCGGCTGATCATCCAGTTCGGCGGGAGGGCACCAGTGGCCGATCCCCTCCTCATGCAGCAGCCGCCAGTCGAAGCGCTCGCCGGGATCGATCTTGCGGCCGGGCGCCACATCGGAATGGGCCAGCACATTGCGCGGGGAAATGTCGTGGCGCGAGAGAATATCCTTCGCGAGGGCGATCACAGCAGCCATCTGTTCCTGGGGAAAATCGACATAGCCAAGCCAGTGGCCGGGGTTATGGATCTCGATGCCGATGGAGCGTGAATTGGTGTCGGTCTCACACGCCCAGCATGACGCGCCAGCGTGCCAGGCACGCATGTCCTCGCTCACCATCTGCGTGATCTCGCCATTCACGTCGATCAGGTAATGACAGGACACGCCCGACTGCGGATTGCACAGCCAGTCCCGTGCCGCCGCGGCGGATGCCATTCCGGTATAGTGCAGCAGCAGCATATCGACGGCACGGCCATTGCGGCGGGGCTCGATATTGGGCGAAGGCACGACATGATGCGCGAGGCGCGGGCCGATCACGCCGCCTTCTCCCGCATGATCCTGTCATAGGCCTCGTTCACCTTTTGCAGGCGGTCGGTGGCGATCTCGATCATTTCCTCCGGCACGCCCGCCGCGATATGCCGGTCCGGGTGGTATTCGCGCACCAGTTCGCGGTAGCGCCGCTTGATCTCGTCTTCCGGGGCATCGCGAGAGACGCCGAGGATCAGCCAGGGATCATTGGCCACGTCGACATGCCGCGCGCGGATGCGGGCGAATTCGGCAGACGAGAAGCCGAAAATCCCGGCCACCTGGCGCAGGAAGCCGTGTTCGCCGGGGTGAAAGGCATTATCGGCCTTGGCAATATGGAAGAGCCCATCAAGCACATCTTCCAGAATGGCCGAATGCACCTCGAACAGCTTGGCCATCTGACCTGCATAGGTCTCGAAACCGGCCGTGTCCTTCTTCGCCAGATTGAACAAGCGCGCCACGGCGGAAAGCTCGTGGTCCGGCACATGAAACACCTGCTTGAAGGCCGCGATCTCGTCTTCCGTCACCACGCCGTCGGCCTTCGCCATTTTGGCGCCCAGCGCAATCATGCCAATGGTGAAGGCAATGGACTTTTCAGGCGGTGTAGGTTTCGACTTGACCACAGCCTGCAGGAAGGCGCCCACGGACTCACCGATGGCGGACAGGCTCTCGGCGATGCGCATCCAGATTGACATGGAAAGTCAGACTAGCCGGGAAAGACCTTGGCGAAAAGCCTCAGCCCCTGCGGAGATAATGCTTGAGGGTGAAGACCGGAATGTCGATGTCCTTCCCGCTGGCGAGAAGCTGCTCGACATGCCAGGCACGGCCTGCCGTCCAAACGGTGGCCCAGAGCACAGGTATGGCGCCCAGCACCATGACGCCGAACATCAGGAAATCAGGAAAACCGAGGAGCTTCGAGAAGGCCCAGACGGTAGACAGCATTGCGGCGCCCGTCATCGAGAGGATCATGAGGGTGGCGCCCGCAGCGGCAACCAGGCAGCCGAGGGGGTTGAAAGCCTGCGAGGTATTTTGCGGCTGGGTTTCCGGCTTGATGATTTCCTGTTCCATGCCGTTTCATATGCGTCATGAGCTATGAAATTGCAACAGTCGGCCCCCTGCTCCGCCAGTTGAATCTGTTACTCGGATATTCGCACAAGTAACTGTTTCAGCGGCAATATTTGCTACCAGTGCGGCGATTCTGCAGATCGAGATGGAAGTGATCGCGGTGATTTGCATCCGAATTCGGGCCCAGAACCGTGTTGAATTCACTGCAGGCCTCGCCATGCACCTGGGCCAGGAAGCGGCGCTCGGCGCCATCGCCCCGCCAGCCTTGCTTTACCGTCACCTTGCGTCCGCTCTCCAGCGTGAAGGCGGCGATGTCGATCGCGTTGCCATATCCATGCTCGCTCATCTTGGCGCCGCGCTGGTTGTTGCGCGGGCGGCAGGAATAGGACGCGGCGACATCGACACTGACGACACTTTCACCAAAGCTGCGTTGCGCCGTCGGCTGAACCGTATCCTCGATCCATTCGCGCAAGGGTTCTGCCATGCCGCAGCGGAGCGTGGCCGGCTGGCTGAATGAGACCGAGCCCACCGACTTGATGTTCCAGGCATTGGTGACTTCGCAGCCGTTGCCCTCGTTGATGTTTCGGATCTTCTCAGCAAGCCCGATGCGTGATGGTTTCACATCGCAGGAACCTTCTGGCGCTCTCAAGCCTTCTGTTTCGAAATAACTCTTGTCGGAAGAGCTACCACACGCCGCGAGCAAACCCGAAAGGGTGGCGGCGGCAATTACATTGCGCAGTTGGACCATCGGATAACTCGACTGAACACACCAGAGGGAAGCCTACGAGACTGCCGCCACGAGGTTAAGAAATTGTTCGGTTGACTAGGGTCAAAGACACCACGTGCCACGAGGCGGAGAGTCCGGCAAGAGAGGGAGTGAATCAGATGAAGCAAAGATATCTGCTATTGAGCGTTGTCCTTGGCGTTTCGATGCTGGTAGCTGTCAGGGCCCTGGCGGCAACGACCGCCGATCCGAATGCCACGGGAACATCCGCCATCACGGTGGAGCTCGGCAGGGTAGACTTTCGGCAATATTGCGCCGCGTGCCACGGGGTGGGCGGCAAGGGCGATGGCACGGTTGCCGAATTCATGACCATTGCCGCAGCCGACCTCACCAATCTGTCGAAGCTGAACTCCGGACGTTTCCCGCGCGAGCGCGTGACTGAAGTGATCGACGGCCGGGCCGATGTGAAGGTGCACGGCGGCCGCGACATGC
>JBKJQU010000178.1:0-7650 GCA_046594995.1 Aestuariivirga sp. | reverse complement strand
GGGCGGTGGCTGCGAGGGTCCGATCACCAGCGCCATGTCGACGACGCTGGCGCCATAGATGAAGACGATGACGATGGGCCACACCATGCGCCTCAAAAGCTGCGGCTGCACGATGCGGAGCCAGACGGAGCCCCGCCCGTGGCCAAGGCTTGCCGCAGCGCGGGACTGATCCTGAAGCTGCACAGCCGTGCCGCCTTTCGACAGCACGCTCCACGCCATGGCGAAGAGGAAGGGAACCTCCTTCAGCACCAGTGCCGCGATGAGCGACAGGCCGAACGGATCCTGTGTCGTCACCCACGGTGGCGGCTGCTCGCCGCCCACCAGAAGCCGCGCAATCAACCCGCTCGGCGTGATGAGAAAGCCGAAGCCGATGGCGAAGGCGAGATGCGGCAGCGCCAGTCCTGCGGCTGCCACATGCTGCAGGACGTTCCACAACCTGCAGCGATAGAGCCCGGCGGATATGATCAGTGTGCAGATTAAAGCCAGGATAGTGGAGGCGGCGCCCGTGAACAGCGACAGCGCCAGCCCGGGCCAGAGCTGCGGATGCTGAAACAGCGCGGCCCAGGCGGCGCCATCGACTGCACCTGCAAGAGACAGGGCGATGGCGGCAGGAATGGGCAACGCCCAGAGCAGCAGCAAGGGCGCTGCCCCGGCAAGCCGCCTCATGAACCGTAGCGTTCGAGCCATGCGGATTCGATGAGTGGAACCCAGCTGCCATGGGGCTCCGGGATGGTGGGCGCGGGCGCGGTGACGGCACCCGGTGCTGATTGCCCGGTGAACAGCGCGGCATCCTTTGCGCCAAGCTTGTCGAGCGCCAGAACGGTCGGGTCGCCCCATACCTTGAGATCGGCCTTGCGCGCCTGCGCTTCAGGAGACAGCAGGAAATTCGCCACTACCTCCGCCGCGGCCCTGGCGCTGGCATTGATGGGGATCGCCACGAAATGCGTATTGCCGATGGTGCCACGCGCATGCTGCCAGGCAATCGTTGAAGGGCCAAGCTCGCCGGACGCCACGAGGTTCGCGGGCTCGTTGGGATTGAAGGTCAGCGCCATCAGCAATTCGCCATCGGCCAGCATCTGCTTCAACTGCGCCTGCGATGGCGGAAACTGCTTTCCCTGCCGCCACAGGCTGGGGTGCAGTTGATCGAGATATTCGAACATTGGCTGGGCCGCCTCCGTGAACTCTACCTTGCTGATGCTCACGGGCAGGATGGCGCGGTCGGCGATCGTTTCGATCAGCACCTGCTTGATGAAGGTGGTGCCATGAAAATCGGGCGGTGCGGGGTAGCTGATACGGCCCGGCTCGTTCTTCGCAAGATCGAGCAGTTCCATCATCGAGGCGGGCGGCGTGCCGATCTTCGCGCCATCGCCAAAGAAGGTGAGCTGCGCCATGCCCCAGGGCGATTCGAGGCCTTCGGTCCCTTCCGCGAAATCAATGCGCGTCGTGGGCTTTCCCTCAATGTCGACCAGCGCGAAGTTCGGCAACCCCTCGGCAAAAGGTCCGAACAGCAGCTTGTCCTGTTTCATGGCGCGGAAGTTCTCGCCATTGATCCACACGAGATCGACGCTGCCCTGCATCTTGCCGGCCTTCACTTCATCACGCACGCGCCGCACCACTTCCGCCGCGTCGGTGATTTTCACATGCTCCAGCGTGATGCCATGGCGGGCCTTGAGCTGCTCGCCGGCCCAGGCGATATAGGCGTTGATGGTATCGGCGCCTGCCCAGGCATTGAAATACACGGTCTGGCCCTTGGCCTCCGCCTCGACGGCGGCCCAGTCATCCGCAAGAGCGGGGCGGGCGAAGGGCAGAAGCGCGGCGAGGCTGGCAAAGCTGCGGCGGGTAAGTCTCATGGGAATGGCTCCAGACATACCAATCTCTTAGGCCCGCCGGGGCCAAAAGGAAATCACAGCCGGGCACAAGGCTTCAGTTTGTCGTGAACCTCTCGTGCTCAGCGCGGCGGATTCCATGCGCGCGCGGCATTCTTCTGCCGGTCAATGACAACGAAAGCGTTGGACTTGACCGGATAGCTGCCGCTCCATTCTCCGTCAGGCCATTGCACGCGAACTTGCACTTCTGCCGCATCGCCCAGTCCCATGTGGATCCAGCCAGCTTGGCCCGAGGCATGCCCGCCGCCCACGATGATCTCGCGCCGCATCACGGTGTCTCCGCGCTTCACTTCGAGCCATGCGCCGATGGCGTCGCGGTTCGGCGAGTCTTGCGCCAGCTTGATCTGAATCCAGTTCCCTCCGCCGGCCGTGGTATTGCGCCAGAGCTGCGCGGTTTGCCAGCGGTTCACCACCACAAGGTCAGGCAACCCATCAAGGTTGAAGTCGGCGAGGCCGCCGCCGCGCGACGTGGCAAGACTGGCGACGCCGGCCTTGTCGGCGGCCTCAGTGAATGTCCCGTCAGCAGTCTGCAGCAGCAGATTGTTTGGGTCCTTCATCGCGAAGTCCGGCATTTCGGCCACATTGCCCTTGGCGATGAACAGGTCCACGCGCCCGTCGTTGTTCACGTCGCCGAACTGCGTATGCCAGGCGGTGGAGGGCTTCAAATCCTTGCCCATGAAGGGCCGGTGCGCGGTAACGCCCTTCGCAAAGGCAATGTCCTTGTAGACGGGCCTGGGCTTTCCTTCTTTGGGCACGCTCGCCAGCGCTTGCAGCTTGTTGTCCGCCATGCTGGTGAGGAAGTATTCGGGGTAGCCGTCGAAATCGACATCATAGCTGGCAATGCCCATGCCCCAGATGCGAAGATACTTCCAGCCTTCGGCGTCGCTGTAGAGGACGGGCGCCTCTCCTGGCGCGATCTTCCACATCTGCTCCTGCCCGCCTTCATAATATTCGCGGTCGTTCGAGACGCGGAGATCGGGCGTGCCTGATCGGTTCCAGTCGGTGAACATGAGGGAGAGCGGGCAGAAGCTCGGCTTCAGCGGCAGGGGTGCAGCAAATGTCCTGGCTTGCGCTTTGGGCCGGTGCAGCCAATTGTCGGTGCACGAACCCCATGGCTCCATTTCCGCGGCCCGGTCGATATAGTTGCCGATGGCGATAGTGGGCCAAGTATTGCCCTTTTCCCACGTGGCGGCAAGCGACGTTGACCACGCATCGCCGCCGTCAAAGCCCCATGCCTCGTTGGCGCGCTCGAACCTGCAGTTACCCAAGCCCCGCATGGCGATATTCTCGCCGACGCGGAGCAGCACAATGTCCATGGAGCCGTCGCTGTCAATGTCAATGGGATAGGCGCCTGTCACCTTGTCGAGTTCGAGCCCGCTCGGGCGAGGCGCGAACTTCAATGCCCCGCCGCGCGGGCTTTCGTTGACATAGAATTTCGCCTTGGCCTCGCCGCCCGCCAGCAGCATGTCCTCGAAGCCGTCACCGTTGCAGTCGAACGCGGCAGCGCCGCCGCCGACCATATATTCCCAGTCGCCCATATAGGCACTGTCGATCCCTGCCGTTGAGGTTTCCTCGGTGAAGCTGGGGATCACCAGATCATTCTGCGCAAGTGCTGGCTGAACGAAAACAGTTACACACGCGATCAAAAATGCTGCCCGCATCATGTCCTCGTCCGCAAGGCGTTGACGTGCGATGCCACGCAGCGCCCCTGGTCGAGTCCGTGCTCGATCGCCGCGCGGAAATGAATGCCGCCATAGAGCCGCGAGATGCCGGCCTCTTCCGCCGCCGCCCAGAAACTTGGGAATGAGCGGACAGCCAGTCCGTCGCGCTCGTGGGTAGAGTCCTCGAAAGCAAAGTTGCCGCCAAACAGGTTTGTGAGCACTTCCGCCGCCGCACCCGATTGCGTGCTGTGGCCGCTTGGATACTCCGGAAAGGGCGGCGTGATCAGCATTGGCTCCCACTTCGGGTCGATATGCTTGCGGATGTAAGTAACGGGGCGCAGCAGGTCGAACTGGAACTTGCTGTTCCAGCAGGCGACGAATGCATCCGAAAGCACGATGCCGAGGCGGGCCAGCGTGTTCACCGTTGCCGCCAGTCCTGCCTTGTCGCGCTCGAGAATCTGGATGGCAATCGCGATCCAGTGCCCCGGCGGCGTGGGTGACAGCATCGGGTCATCGGACCAGAAGCGCGCGATGAGTTTCTGCTCCGCCGTCAGGGCGCGCGCGGTGTCATAGACCTCAAGAGCTTGCTTGTAGAATTCGGAAGCCTTGTCCTCGCTGTAGGCGGGAGGCTCTGGCAGCGGGCAGGCCGCGCCATTCGGCATGGCGAAAGTGCGATTCTGTCCCCAGTCCGGGAGAAGCGGCGCCTGCTGCTGTGCGACAAGGCTGGTCGGCACCCATTTGCCCGCACCCGCGATAAGTTCGAACTCATAGGGAAAGCCCATGTTCTCGATGACGGCGCCGCCATCGGACTGCGACCACTTGAGGATGTGAGACGCTATGGCCTGTCCATGCACAACGCTTCGCGCGATGATGTCTCCGTCGAGCCCTTGCGAGATCCCGGCGTAAAGCTTCTCCTCGAATTTCTTCATCACCCGCTGGCCGGTGGGGCCGGTGTTGCCGAAGAAATTCTTCACCGCGAGGGCAAGCGCCGCATGAATGACGAGCGCCTCGTCATGCGTCTGCACCGTTTCGCGCCGTGGCATGTCTGAAAGGCCGTTCAGCTGGCCAGCCAGCGAACGCAGGTCGTCTGAACCTCCTGCCACGGCTTCGAAAGCCGTAACACCGAGATAGGCGAAGGAACGGCTGGCAACGGGAGGAGAATAGGTAGGGGTATGCCGCACCAGTTTCAGAACCAGTCTGTACCAGTTGCACAAGACCGACTGCGCCGTGTGAGGCGTTTCCGCATATGTACCAATCGCCATGGCGGGAAGGGTCAGTGCGCCACATGCAGCGAGGGTGAAAGTCCTGCGGTTCATCTTCATGCGATGTCCTCCAGTACGATATGGCGCTTGCCCGTAGGACCATAGGCGAACACCTCGCGGTCAAGATGCCGGAGCGCACCATCGATGGTGCCCTGGATGATCATGTCGGTGTGGATCGGCACCACCTCGATCTCGACATTGCGGCGCAGCTCTTCGACGAGGCCGTCCTCGATCGCCTGCCGCAGATGCGGCTCGATCAGTTCGATGGCCCCCGTGCCCGGCCCCGCCAGCGCGATGCGCGACGGGCTGAGCAGCGCCACCATGCGGGCAAGGCCATAGCCCAGCGCTTCGCCGGCTTTCGCGAAGGCCTCCATCGCGGCCTTGTCGCCGCGCCGTGCCGCTGCTTCGAGCGTCGCCATTCCGCCGTCCGGAATTGCAGTGAAGGAAGGGGGCTGCACATCGGCATGGCCGGATGCCCATCGCAGGATCGAGTAGTCCGCCGCGTAGGCCTCGACGCATCCGCGACGCCCGCAACGGCACAAGGGGCCGCCGGGCAAGTGATTCATATGGCCGAACTCGGCGGCAGCGCCCGTGGGGCCATGATAGACCTGGCCATTGAGGATCAGCCCCATGCCGACGCCATAGCCGATGAACACGACGGCGGCGGTTTCACCGTAGCGCGCAGGATCCGTGCTGATCAGCGCCTGCGCGATCATGTTGGCATCATTGGCAATCGAACAGGGAATGCCGAGTTCCTGCTGGAGTGCGGCTGTAACCTGGATGTTGCGATGCCGGAAGGCGGGGCTCCACACGATGGTCCCTGCCTGAGAGTCGGCAACGCCCTGCACCGCGACCCCGATCCGCGTCACCTTGCGAAGGGGAAGACGCGCCTTCGACAAGAGCGACCTGATCTCGGACGCAACCGATTGCGCGAAGAGACCAGGGCCGGCATCATAGGTTGCGATCCGCGAGGTGTGACGGTTCAGAATGCTGCCGCGCGTATCGGCGAGTGCGAGCTCGATGCCGTCGATCGATATCTTGACGGCGACGACATGGGCGGATTTCGGGTTGATGTCGAGTTGCGTGAGAGGCCGGCCGCGCCGCATCGGCACGACGGGTACGGGGTGTTCGGCCACCTCCTGCAGGATGCCGTCGGCGATCAACTGCGACGCGATCGACGTGATCGAACCGGGCGACAGGCCAGTGTGGCGGCCGAGCTCGATCCGCGCGAGCGGGCCATGCTGGCGCAGCGCATCCAGCACCAGCTGCCGGTTCTGCCGGCGCACCAGATCGCTGTCGGCTTTTTCGCGCATGATCCTCCCTTCGCATGTGCAACATTTTGTTTGCGTTGCACAATTCTTATTTTTCTTGTTTTTGGATATTGACTCACAAGGCAAATTGCCGCAACATTTTTTTGGACGCCGAAATAAAACAACAGATACGTCCATGGCCCAGGACCCCGTGCGTGTAGGCTCGAAAGTAGCCGGCTCAGGGAGGCGTCCCACGGGGGCCATTGTGGCATGGAGGAGGACCCAAGAATGACCCGTAAGTTTCTGACCCTGGCGGCTGGCGCGCTGATGCTCGGCATGTCGTCCATGTCGGCGCTCGCCGCCGGCAAGACCATCGCTGTCTCCTGGAAGACCTTCCAGGAAGAGCGCTGGAAGACCGACGAAGCCGCCATCAAGGCCGTCGTCGAGGCAGCAGGCAACACCTATGTCTCGACCGATGCTCAGGGCTCCGCCCAGAAGCAGGCCGCCGACATCGAAGGCCTGATCTCGCAGAAGGTCGACGTCATCATGGTCGTTGCCTTCGACTCGGACGCCATCCTGCCGTCCTTCAAGGCCGCGTCTGACGCTGGCGTGAAGATGCTCTCCTATGACGTGCTCGTGGAAGACCCGAACGCGCTCTACGTGACGTTCGACAACGTCGGCGTCGGCCGTCTCATCGCCAAGGAAATCCTGGCCGTGAAGCCCGAGGGCAACTTTGCCTTCATCAAGGGCGACAAGGGCGACCCGAACGCCACATTCCTGTTCCAGGGCATGATGGAAGTGCTCAAGGAATCGCTTGAAGGCGGCAAGGTGAAGAACGTCTGCGAAACCTTCACCGACGGCTGGAAGCCTGACGTGGCGCAGAAGAACATGGAACAGTGCCTGACCTCGACCGGTAACAAGGTCGATGCGGTGCTGGCCGAGAACGACGGCATGGCCTCTGGCGTTGTCGCGGCTCTCGAAGCCCAGGGCATGTCCGGCATTCCCGTCGGCGGCCAGGACGGCGACCTCGCCGCCATCAACCGCGTCGCTCTTGGCACCCAGACCGTCTCGGTCTGGAAGAATGCCCGCGAGCTCGGCAAGGTTGCCGCCGAAGCGGCAAACGCCATTGCAGACGGCACGGACGCGGCAACGCTTCCCGGCGTCGGCAAGTTTTCCGGCGGTGCGAAGGGCGTTGAAGTGAACGCCATCCTGCTCAATCCGACTCCCATCACCAAGGCCAACGTCAATGTCGCCATTGATGCCGGCCACATCACCAAGGACCAGGCTTGCGCCGGTGTCGCCGCTGGCGCCGTGCCGGGCTGCTAAGCGTCTTGCGTGATCGCGCAAACTGAATGAGACTTGACCCGCGCCGCCTGAAAAGGTGGCGCGGGTTTTGGTTTAAGCAGAAGAGCCGTTCTGAAACGGCCGCGATGGATAAGGGGAGGCAGCATATGTCCAAGCAACAAAGTTCCAGCTCTGATCCGGCACTCACCGACGACGGCCCGGTCCGGCGTTTCCTGAACGCCACCGAGATCGACACCCGCATGATCGGCATGATCGTGGCGCTGCTGCTGATCTGGTGCGCTTTCGA
>JBKJQU010000373.1:0-15328 GCA_046594995.1 Aestuariivirga sp. | reverse complement strand
CATGGGCGTCGACGTGACGGTGGTCGAGATCATGGACCAGATCATGCCGGTGGAAGACGCCGAGATCTCCAAAATCGCGCAGAAGCAGCTCGAGAAGTTCGGATTGAAGTTTCGCCTGGGCGCGAAAGTCACAAGCCTCCAAAAGGGCAGCGACAATGTGACGGTCAGCATCGAGGCAGGCGGCAAGTCCGAGACCCTTACTGTTGACCGTGTCATCTCAGCCGTCGGCGTACAGGGTAACATCGAAGGGCTGGGCCTTGAGGACCTGGGCGTCAAGACCGAGAAGGGCTGCATCGTGATCGACGGCTATGGCCGCACCAATGTGCAGGGCCTCTATGCGATCGGCGATGTGGCAGGCCCGCCGATGCTAGCACACAAAGCCGAGCACGAGGGCGTGATCTGCGTCGAGAAGATCAAGGGCCTTGATGCCCATCCGATGAAGAAGGAACAGATTCCCGGCTGCACCTATTGCCACCCGCAGGTGGCGAGCGTGGGCCTGACCGAGGCCAAGGCGAAAGCCGCAGGCTTTGAATTGAAGATCGGACGCTTCCCCTTCCTCGGCAATGGCAAGGCGATTGCGCTGGGCGAGGACCAGGGGCTCGTCAAGACCATCTTCGATGCCAAGACCGGGCGGCTGATCGGTGCCCATATGGTGGGCGCGGAAGTGACCGAGTTGATCCAGGGCTTCGTCGTCGCCATGGGGCTTGAGACCACCGAGGAAGAGCTGATGCACACGGTGTTCCCGCATCCCACTCTATCCGAGATGATGCACGAGAGCGTTCTCGACGCGTATGGCCGCGTCATACACATGTAGCTTTACTGCTTGATGCAGCGGCAGGCGTGGGCCATATCTGGCCCCGGGATTCTTAACGGTGGAAGGGTAAGGCAATGAACAATCTGATGGATCTTGGCGGCGGCGTGGGCTGGATTGGTACGCTTCTCATCGGCGCGCTGGCGGGCTGGATTGCGGAAAAAGTGACAAAATCCGATCACGGCCTGATCATGAACATAATCGTGGGTATCATCGGCTCCTATATCGGTGCGTTCCTCGCCAATGCGCTTGGCATCCAGATGGGCGAGATGTTCTCTGGCTGGTTCCTTGGCAATCTTATCGTTGCCGCCATTGGCGCCACCGTGCTTCTTTTTATCGTAAAACTCGTCAGAAACCGTTAGAAACCGATGGTCACGCTTCTCGACAGCAAGGTAAAGCCGCGGCATCCGGAGAAGGCCAACCGGCCTGATACCCCGATATTGCGGAAGCCCGACTGGATCCGGGTGAAGGCGCCCGGATCGCCTATATACGCGGAAACGCAGAAAATCGTGCGCGAGAACAAGCTCGTGACCGTGTGCGAGGAGGCGGGATGCCCCAATATCGGGGAATGCTGGTCGAAGAAACACGCAACCTTCATGATCATGGGTGATACCTGCACGAGGGCTTGCGCCTTCTGCAACGTGAAGACAGGCATGCCCGATGCACTGACTGCGGATGAGCCGGAAAAAGTGGCCGATGCCATCGCTCGCATGGGGCTTTCGCATGCGGTTATCACCTCGGTTGACCGTGATGACCTCGACGACGGCGGCGCGAAGCATTTCGCCCGCACCATCCGCGCGATCCGCGCTGCCTCGCCCCTGACGACAATCGAAGTGTTGACACCGGATTTCCTTAAAAAGGACGGCGCTCTCGAACTCGTGGTCGAGGCGAAGCCCGATGTGTTCAATCACAATCTTGAAACGGTGCCGGCGCTCTATCTCAGGATAAGGCCCGGTGCGCGCTACTTCCATTCGCTGCGTCTGCTGCAACGGGTGAAGGAACTGGACGGCTCCATGTTCACCAAGTCCGGCATCATGGTGGGCCTTGGCGAGACACGCGAGCAGGTGATGCAGGTGATGGACGACATGCGCTCCGCCACTATCGATTTCATCACCATCGGGCAATATCTGCAGCCGACGCGCAAGCATGCTGCCATCGACCGGTTCGTGACGCCGGATGAATTCAAGGGTTACGAGACGATTGCCTATGCCAAGGGTTTCCTGATGGTGGCGTCATCGCCGCTGACCCGCTCGTCTCACCATGCGGGTGATGATTTTGCCCGGTTGAAGGCGGCTCGCAACCATCAATCCGGATACTGACGAATGCCAAAGTTCAGCGTGACACGCAAAGTTCCCTATAGTGTCGAGCAGGTCTTCGCCGTCGCTGCCGATGTCGCGCAGTACAGGCACTTCATGCCGCTGGTAAAACGCTCAAGTGTGCGCGGCATTTTGAAAAACGCCGATGGCGGCGAGACTTTCGACGCCGAGCTCGAGGTCGCCTACAAGAAGCTTGGTATCAAGGAGACGATGCACAGCAAAGTGACTGTCGACCCGGTCAAGAAACTGGTTCGCGCGATGTCGAATGAACCGCCCGTCTCGCATCTTGACGCGCAATGGCAGATCACCGAGGCGGGTGCCGGTGCCTGCGAGATCGCCTTCAACGTGGATTACGCGTTGAAGAGCCGCGCGATGCAGTTCGTGCTGTCTGGCATGTTCGACATGGTAGTGCGCAAGGTGATGAATGCGTTCGAGGAACGCGCGCGCGAGCTTTACGGTCCCGGCAAGGCCAGCGTGTAGGCCATTTCGACAGCATGGGCGACCGTGGCGATCCTCACGGTTTCGCGGCCGATTTCTCCCAACATCAACATATCATGCAGGACAGCGCCGCCGCGCCGTGCCGCCGCGCAATGAACAAGCCCAACGGGTTTTGTTGCTGAACCGCCGCCTGGGCCAGCGACCCCTGTGACCGCGACGGTGATATCCGCATCGCTATGATGGAGTGCACCCAGTGCCATGGCGCGCGCAACCTCTTCGCTGACGGCGCCAAACTGATGGATCATGGCGGCGGGCACACCGATCAGCCGCGTCTTGGCTGCGTTGGTATACGTCACGAAGCCCGCGTCGAACACGTCAGATGACCCGGAGACGGAGGTTATAAGGGCTGCGATCAATCCGCCAGTGCAACTTTCCGCAATTGCAAGCTTGAGCCTGTTCGTCCTGCACAGGTCGATGAGTTCGACTGCTCGCGCCGTCAGGGCCTCGCCAAACATCATGGCAGGCGCACGGTAGCGGTCGCAAAGGCCATGATGCCTTCCTTGCGGCCGATGGCGCCAAGCTTTTCCATGGTCGTGGCCTTGATCGCGATCCGGTCAGGCCCAAGGCGGAGGAGGGGACCCAGGAATTCCTTCATCGCCTTCACATGTGGCGCGATCTTCGGGGCTTCGGCCAGGATGGTGATATCGACATTGGCGATCAGGCCGCCGCGTTGTTCCAGAAGCTCTACGGCGCGTTCAAGGAAGATGCGCGAGGGTGCGCCTTTCCACTTCGGCTCGCTTGGCGGGAAATGCGTGCCGATGTCGCCTTCTCCGATGGTCCCGAGAATGGCATCGGTCAATGCATGCATTGCGGCATCGGCGTCCGAGTGGCCTTGCAGCGTCATGGAATGAGGGATGGCGACACCGCAAAGTGTCACGGCATCGCCCGGCGCGAAGGGGTGGACGTCGATGCCCTGTCCCATGCGGATATCGGGCAGGCTATTGAACGTGCGGCCTGTCATGTCACGGTCGGCCATTTCGATATCCTCGGCGGTGGTCAGCTTTTTGTTCTCGTGCCGGCCGGGGATCATCGATATGGCAATTCCGGCATGTTCGGCAACCGATGCATCATCGGTGAGGTTTGCCGCTGTTTCTGCCACGGCCCTGCGGTGCGCCGCAAGAATTGGCCCGTAAGCGAATCCCTGGGGTGTTTGCGCGGTCCAGATGCTGGCGCGATCAACCGTGCGGCTGACGATGCCACCCGGCGCAAATTTCAGCGTTTCGGCCACCGGCATGCCCGGAATGACAGCCTGGTAGCGCGCCAGCCATGCAATCACGTGGCTTATCAGATCCTGCGAGACGAAAGGCCGGGCGGCATCGTGAATCAGCACCTTGGACGGTTGGCAGCGTTCCACTGCCTCTACGCCGATCCTGCACGAGTCCTGCCGGCTTATGCCGCCGATGACGGGAACCGGCAGGGCCAGCCCGTGCACAGACTCGGCAAACATCGCCTCCTGGCCCTCGCCAATCACAGGCTGGACATGGGCGACGCCGGGATGATCGAGAAAGGCCTTTAACGTCCACCAGATCACCGGTTTGCCGCCGATCAGCTGATATTGTTTCGGCTTTTCGCCCCCCGCGCGCAGGCCGGAACCGCCGGCCACGATAACTGCGGCAACTGTCATCAAACTGCTCTAGCAAGCGCAACTCTCCCTCGCAAGAAAGGCTCTTGACGCGGTGCAGCATCAGAATAGAGTGCTCGTTAATTGTACACGGGATATGTTTGATTAAATTATGGGCATAAGCATCGGGCAAATCGAAACGCGAAACAGGGTTTTCCTCGCGCCAATGTCCGGCGTGACGGATGAACCCTTTCGCACGACTGCACATGAGCATGGCGCAGGTCTGGTCGTGAGCGAGATGGTGGCAAGTGAAGAACTGGTCAATGCGCGGCCGGATATGCTGCGGCGCGCTCAGGGGGCCGAGTCGATATCTCCCTTGGTCATCCAGCTTGCTGGGCGCGAACCGCACTGGATGGCGGAAGGTGCCCGCGTGGCGCAGGACATGGGTGCTGCCATCATCGACATCAACATGGGCTGCCCCGCGCGGCAGGTGACGGGCGGGCATTCGGGCTCCGCCCTGATGCGCGACATCGACCATGCGGTGACGCTGATCGAGGCCACGGTTGCCGCATCCTCCGTTCCTGTGACGCTCAAGATGCGCCTGGGCTGGGACCACGATTCGCTTAACGCGCCAGAACTGGCACGACGTGCGGAAGACGCAGGCGTGGCGCTCGTTACCGTGCATGGCCGTACACGCTGCCAGTTCTACGGCGGGCGTGCCGACTGGAGCGCAATCGCACGGGTGCGGGAAGCCATCAGCATTCCGCTCATTGCCAATGGCGATGGTAATAGCGTCGAGGATGCGAAAACGATGCTCGCAAAATCGGGTGCTGATGGCATCATGATTGGGCGCGGCGCCTATGGCAGGCCGTGGTGGCCCGGCGTCATCGCTGAAGGACTCGATCCTGGCAGCGGTATCCCCGAGCCGACGCTGGCGGAAGAGGCCCTAATCGTTCAGGACCATCACGACCGCATTCTTTCGCACCACGGAGCACATCATGGGAACCGCATTGCCCGAAAGCACGTCGGTTGGGCGATCCAGCGGCTTGCAGAACGCCAGTTGCTGACGGAGCAGGCCGCATCCGATTGGCGGGTGACGCTGCTCCGCACAAACGACAACTCACAGGTAAGCCGGGGGCTGAGAGCGCTCTATGACGCGGCACAGGCACAGGGAATGGCCGCATGAACACGATATCAATCGACAAGACCGAAACATTGACAGGCGCGCCGCTTGCCAAGGCGGTGGTGGATGCGCTGCCAAATCCGCTCATCGTTCTCGACGAGGATGAGCGCATCTGCCTCGCAAATGTCGCGGCCGAGAATTACTTTCAGGCAAGCAGCAACGTCTTGCTGCGCCACAAGCTAGGTGATCTCGTTCCATTTTCCAGCCCGGTGTTCGGTGCCGTTGCACAGGCGCGCACCACGTCCGGCGTCGTCAACGAATACGCAATCGCTGTTGGTACGCCGCGGCTTGGCGGCGAGAGGCTTGTGGACCTCCAAACGGCTGTCATGGCGGAACAACCGCGCTACGTGATTGTGATGCTGATGGAACGGTCCATGGCGCACAAGATCGACCGGCAACTCACATCGCGCGGTGCGGCGCGTTCCGTCTCCGGCATGGCAACGATGCTGGCGCATGAGATCAAGAATCCGCTGGCGGGCATTCGCGGCGCGGCGCAATTGCTGGAACCTGCGCTGGGCTCGGAAGACCGTGCGCTGGCGCGGTTGATCTGCGATGAGACCGACCGCATCCGCGATCTGGTTGACCAGATGGAGGTGTTTTCCGACGAGCGACCGCTGGACAAGAAACCCGTCAATATTCATGCTGTCCTGGAACGCGTGAAGCAGTTGACGGTCGCCGGCATGGGAATGGGCGTTACCGTCCGCGAAGATTATGACCCCTCTCTGCCGCCAGTTCTGGGTAACAAGGACCAGCTTGTGCAGGTGTTCCTGAACCTGGCCAAGAACGCTGCCGAAGCAATCCGGAATGGCGGCGATGCGGGCGAAATTCTCATCACATCGGCATTCCGGCCCGGCATCCGCCTCACCGTGCCCGGCACCAACGAGCGCATCACCCTGCCGCTCGAGGTTTGCATCCACGATACCGGACCCGGCGTGCCGGAAGAGCTGAGGCCCAATATTTTCGATCCCTTCGTGACGACGAAACCCGGCGGCCGTGGCCTTGGGCTGGCGCTGGTCGCCAAGATCGTGCGCGACCACGGCGGGATCGTTGAATGCATCGGGCGTGAGCGCGGCACGACATTCCGCGTGTTGCTGCCCATGCTGCGCGGAAGTGCAGCCGTCCGGGAATCCGAAGGAGATACACCATGAGTGTCAAGACAGTCCTGATCGCGGACGATGATAGTGCAATCAGGACAGTGCTGAGCCAGGCGCTGAGCCGCGCCGGCTACAGCGTGCGTTCCACAGCGACGGCAGCAGCGCTCTGGCGCTGGGTAAGTGAAGGGCAGGGCGATGCGGTAGTGACCGACGTGGTGTTGCCCGACGAGAACGCCTTCGATGTGATACCGCGCATCAAGAAGCTGCGGCCCACGCTTCCCGTAATCGTGATGAGCGCCAAGAACACGATCATGACTGCCATCACCGCAGCTGAGCGCGGGGCTTATGACTACCTGCCAAAGCCGTTTGATCTCAATGCCTTGGTGCAGACTGTTGGCAGAGCACTCGAACAATCCGGCAGGCCGGTTCCGGTGAATGTCAACCAACCCGTCGAAAGCCTGCCGATCGTGGGCCGCTCGCCTGCGATGCAGGAAATCTACCGCATCATCGCGCGGCTGACGCAGACCGACCTGACCGTCATGATCGTCGGCGAATCCGGGACCGGCAAGGAGCTTGTAGCGCGGGCGCTGCATGACTATGGCCGCCGCCGGAAAGGTCCTTTCGTTGCGGTCAACATGGCGGCAATCCCCCGCGAACTGATTGAATCGGAATTGTTCGGCCACGAGAAGGGCGCGTTTACAGGCGCCACCTCCCGCGTTGCCGGCAAATTCGAGCAGGCTGAGGGGGGCACGCTGTTCCTCGACGAGATCGGCGACATGCCGCTTGAAGCACAGACCCGTCTGCTGCGCGTACTGCAGCAGGGTGAATATACGACGGTGGGTGGCAATGCGCCTATCAAGACCAATGTGCGGATCATCACAGCTACCCACCGAGACCTTAGGCAACTCATCAACCAGGGCCATTTCCGGGAAGACCTGTTCTATCGCCTGAACGTGGTGCCCTTGCGCCTGCCGCCGCTTCGTGAGCGTTCGGAGGACCTGCCAGATCTTGTGCGGCATTTCGTGGGCCAAGCCGTGAAAGAAGGCCTGCCACGGAAGGAACTGTCACGCGATGCCGTCGAGCGCATGCAGGCTTATCGCTGGCCTGGCAACGTACGCGAGCTTGAAAACCTGCTCCGCCGCCTCATGGCAATCGAGATCGAGGACACGATCCCGGCTTCCGCAATCGAACGCGAGCTTGCCTCCGTGCCAGTGCAGGTAACGTCCGAGCAGGCGGATTATTCCGGCACCAACCTCCCTGAGTTCATGGAGAACTATCTGTCGCGCTATTTTGCGGGCTTCGGGCAGGCGCTACCGCCACCCGGCCTTTATGACAGGATCTTGAGCGAGGTGGAGCCAACCTTGCTTCGCGCGGTGCTCGCTGCAACATCCGGAAACCAGCTGCGTGCGGCGGAGTTGCTGGGCATCAACCGCAATACGCTGCGTGTGAAACTCCGCGACCGGCAGGTGAAGGTGATCCGCGGACTTTCCTGACCTTAAGGCGACTGACGCAAATCAGCCACATTTGGTGTTGATTTCGTGCAACAGGTTCTGCTGAACATGTTCCATGATTGATCGACCGCATTTCCGGCTGTTTGAAGGGCTGCGCCGCTTTACCGGGGTGGCTGGCTTCATGCTGGTTGTGGCGGGCGTCGTTTGCGGATTGTCGACTTTTGCTATCCTCACCGGGCTGACGCCTATCCAGCCGACCTCCGAGAGCACCGCGATGCTGCTGGTGCTGAACGGTGTTGTTTTGCTGGTCATGGCAATGATGATCGTCGGCCAGCTCGCCTATCTGATGATCGAGCGCCGGCGCGGAACACCCGGTGCATCGCTGCATCTGCGGCTGGTTCTGCTGTTCAGCCTCATTGCCGTCATCCCCGCGATCCTCGTGGCGGTATTTGCCACTGTCACGCTCAACCGCGGTCTCGATGCCTGGTTCTCGGAACGTACGCGCGCAATTGTCGACTCCGCCGTCAACGTCGCCGAATCCTATGTGCGCGATCACGCAGAAGCGACGCGGAATGACGTGGCGGGCATCGCTGCCGATCTCTCCCAGCAGAAGGCGCTGTTTGACGGCGACCGCGTGTCGTTCGTGCGGCGCGTGGCACGACATGCGGCACTTCGCGGCCTTCCAGCCGTGTTTGTCTTCGACCCGGATACCAAGCAGATTGACGTCAAGGTGACGGCCAACGACAAGGTCGAATTCTTTGCACCATCGGAAGCATATGTGAAAAGGGCGGACAAGGGCGAGCTTGTCGTCATCCAGCCGGGTATCGGCGGCAATGTCGTCCGTGCACTGATAAAGTTGCAGAACTTTCCGAATTCCTATCTTCTTGTCTACCGTGTGATCAACGCTTCCGTGCTGGATCAGCTGGAAAAAACGCGCGAGTCGAAACTCGAGTATGACAAACTGATGTCGCAACGGCTTGGCGTCCAGCTCACGTTTGGACTGATGTATGCCGTGGTGGGCTTCGTGTTTCTTCTGGCGGCCATATGGGCCGGCCTGTGGTTTTCTGACAAGATGGTCTCCCCCATCGTGCAGCTCCTTTACGCGGCGCGGCGCGTATCAAGCGGCGAACTCGACGCCAAGGTTTCGGAAGTCGAAGGCCCGGTGGATCTCCAGAACCTGTCACGTACCTTCAACCTGATGACGGGTCATATCAAATTGCAGCGCGATGAACTGATAGGGGCAAATGAAGCCGTGGATGCGCGCCGCCGTTTCACCGAGGCGATGCTGGCTGGCGTAAGCGCCGGTGTGATCGGTATCGATCCATCGGGCCATATATCGCTTGTCAACCGCTCTGCGCTGATGCTTCTCGGCTTGACGGAGAAAGAACTCATCGGAACGGCTGCCGAGACAGTGTTGCCGGCCTTCATGCCGGTGTTCGAGCAGGCACTCTCCAGGCCGTCGGGATTTGCCGAAGGGCAGGTCGATATCGAACGCAAGGGACAGGCGCGGAGCCTCTTTGCACGGGTCACCACCGAAAGCTCGGAAGACTCTTCTCACGGCCACGTGCTCACATTCGATGACATCACCGACCTTGTTTCCGCACAACGCAATTCAGCCTGGGCGGACATCGCGCAGCGCATCGCACACGAGATCAAGAATCCGCTTACGCCAATCCAGCTATCGGCCGAGCGGCTGAAGCGGAAATACGGTGCGCAGATCCAGACCGACAAACACATCTTCGATCAGTGCACGGACACGATCATCCGTCAGGTGGGCGATATCGGCCGCATGGTCGACGAGTTCTCGTCCTTTGCGCGGATGCCGACAGCTGTACAGGAACCGCAGGAACTTGCATCCATCGTGCGCGAGGCAACTGTTCTTCAGCGCGTTTCCTCTGCCGATATCGATATAGAGCTCGATGTGCGGAACGGCGAGTTCATATTCCCCTTCGACCGACGCCTGATCACGCAGGCGATTACCAATCTGGTGAAGAATGCGCGCGAGTCGATTGAGGCGCGGCTGCAGAATGTGCCGGACGTTCGCGGCAAGATCGAGGTTGTGGCGGGACTGCAGAACGGACATCCCTTTATCCGCGTCACCGATAACGGTATTGGCCTTCCGAAAGAAAATCGACACCGGCTCGCCGAACCCTATATGACGACACGCGAGAAGGGGACCGGGCTTGGTCTTGCAATCGTCAAGCGCATCTTGGAAGAACATGGCGGCCGATTGCTGCTGGAAGACTCTCCCGTCAGTGAGGCCAACGTGCAGGGCGCACAGGTCACCTTGCTGTTCGACAGATTGACAGCGGAATCGACGGCTGCGGAATAGGAACATCATACTGTATGGCTGCTGATATTCTGATCATTGACGACGAAGCCGACATCCGGGGCCTCATTGCGGGCATTCTTGAGGATGAAGGGTTCGAAACGCGATTGGCGCACAACAGCGACGCGGCACTGGGCGAGATCAGCCAGCGGCGGCCCTCGCTCATCATTCTTGATATCTGGTTGATGGGCTCGAAACTCGACGGTCTTGACCTCCTCAACATCATCAAGGAAAAGCATCCAGACGTTCCCGTCATCATTATTTCGGGCCACGGCAACATCGAAACCGCCGTTGCCGCAATCAAGCGCGGCGCTTATGAGTATATCGAAAAGCCTTTCAAGTCCGACCGCCTGCTTCTTGTTGTGGGCCGTGCGCTGGAAACTTCGCGGCTGAGGCGCGAGAACGAGGAACTAAAGGGCAGGGCGGGAACCGATTCCGAATTGCTCGGCAGTTCGCCGGCGATGCGGCAGCTGCGGCAGCTGCTGAAGAAGATCGCCCCATCGAACAGCCGCGTGCTGATCACGGGTCCTATGGGCGCCGGCAAGGAACTTGCCGCTCGCACGCTTCATGCCATGTCGCTCCGGACCAACGGTCCCTTCGTGACGCTGAGTGCCGCCACCATGGCGCCTGAGCGGATGGAAGAGGAACTGTTCGGCGTTGAAGATGGAACAGGCGCCACGCGGCGTGTGGGTGCGCTCGAAGAGTCGCATGGCGGAACGCTTTACATCGACGAGCTTGCCGACATGCCGCTGGAAACCCAGGGCAAGGTGCTGCGTGTGCTGGTCGACCAGACGTTCCAGCGGGTGGGCGGCGCCAAGAAGGTGAAAGTCGACGTGCGGGTCGTTTCCTCTACGAGCCGCGACTTGCCGTCTCTCATCTCCGTAGGACGGTTCCGAGAAGATCTGTTTCACCGTCTCGGCGTTGTGCCTGTCCAGGTACCCGGCCTTGCCGAGCGTCGCGAGGATATTCCCGACCTGTTAAGTTACTTCGTGAAGAGTTTTTCCATGGCCTCTGGCCAGCCCGCCCGGAAATTTGCCGATGATGCGATCGCCATGCTGCAAACGCGGGAGTGGGCCGGGAACGTCCGTGAACTCCGGAACAATGTGGAGCGAATCCTCATTCTTGCAGGTGGCGATGCAAATGGCGAGATCACAGCAGCCGTCTTGCCATCAGATACGGGTGGTGCGGGAGCTGCCGCTGCCACGTTCGGGATCGAGCACCTGCTGATTCACCCTCTGCGCGAGGCGCGCGAGGCCTTCGAGCGGGATTACATAACGGCACAATTGGGCCGCTTTGGCGGGAACATTTCCAAGACCGCCCAGTTCATCGGCATGGAGCGTTCCGCGCTGCATCGGAAAATCAAACTGCTTGGCCTATCCGGCCGCCATGATGAGGAGACGGAGTAGGGGTCCTCACCCTCGCCCATTTTCGTGATAGTTTACCCACCGCCAGTCTGGCCCAACAAAGAGAAAATCAAATGGCCCAAGAAAAACAGCAGAACCTGCAGGACACCTTCCTCAACCATGTGCGCAAGCAGAAAATCCCGGTGACGGTGTTTTTGGTTAATGGCGTGAAACTTCAGGGCGTGATCACCTGGTTTGATAATTTCTGCGTTCTTCTCCGCCGGGATGGCATGTCCCAGCTGGTTTACAAGCACGCGATCTCGACGATCATGCCCGGCGGCCCGATCAGCCTGTTTGATGAAGAGCAGGCAGGCGGTTGAAAACACCCAAAAGGCAGAAGACCGGCGGCGGCGTCGACTTCCAGATCGAAGGGCCAACGCTGACGCGTGCCATCGTTCTGCACGTGGAGCGGCGAGACAGGAGAGCGCCGATTACCTCCGACCGGGCATCCGAAGCGCGGCTGGAGGAGGCAGTGGGCCTCGCCCAGGCGATCAACCTTGAGATTGCTGAAAGGATCATCGCGCCGGTTTCAGCGCCAAGGCCCTCGACATTGATCGGCTCCGGCAAGGTAACCGAGATCGGCGAGCGTGTGAAGGAGACCGAGGCCGAACTTGTGGTGGTGAATGCACAACTTTCCCCGATCCAGCAGCGCAACCTTGAGAAGGCGTGGGGCGCCAAGGTTCTCGACCGCACCGGACTCATTCTCGAAATCTTCGGCAGGCGCGCCTCCACGCGTGAAGGCACGCTGCAGGTCGAACTTGCACATCTCGAATACCAGAAAAGCCGGTTGGTTCGCTCGTGGACCCATCTCGAACGGCAACGGGGCGGCTTTGGCTTCCTCGGCGGTCCTGGTGAAAGCCAGCTTGAAGCGGACAGGCGGCTCATCCAGGAACGTATCAGCCGTATCGAGGGCCAGCTGGAATCGGTCGTCAAGACACGCGCGCTTCACCGCAAGGGCAGGGCGCGCGTGCCCTATCCGGTGGTGGCGCTGGTGGGCTATACCAATGCCGGCAAGTCGACGCTGTTCAACCGGCTGAGCGGCGCATCGGTGCTGGCGAAAGACCTGCTCTTCGCAACGCTCGACCCGACCATGCGGGTCATCTCGCTGCCGCATGGCCGGAAAATCATCCTGTCAGATACGGTTGGTTTCATCTCCGAGCTTCCGACCTCTCTCATCGCGGCATTCCGCGCCACGCTGGAAGAGGTTTTGACGGCAGACGTGATCCTTCATGTGCGCGACGTGGCGCATGCCGATACCGAGGCGCAGTCCCAGGACGTCAGCCGGGTGCTGAACGAGCTTGGCATCGACGAGGTGCGGCGCGGGCAAATCATCGAAGTGTGGAACAAATTGGATCTGCTGCCGCCGGAAGAACGCGCGGCGCGTGAAACGCAAGCGTTGCGCAGGCCTGGTTGCGTTCTGGTTTCGGCCGTGACAGGCGAGGGCGTTTCGCCATTGCTTGAGATGGTCGAGGGACGGCTGGGCGCCGAGGACCTGATCTTCGAGGTGTTTCTCGATCCTGCCGACGGCCAGGGCCAGGCTTGGCTGCATGACCGTGGCGAGGTTCTGAGCAGCAAGCACTATCAGGACGGCCGGATGCGGCTGAAAGTGCGCCTCACCGAAGACAAGGCGGGTCAGGCGCAGGCGCGATTCGGCCGCAACATGAAGCTTCTGGCGGTGAAGAAGGCGGCGGCTGGATAGGCGCTACAACCCCAGCATCTTGGCCTCGTTCCATAACCCGTCCATTTCACCGAGATTCGAATCCATAGGCTCTTTGCCGTGTTCGGCGAGCTTTGCCTCGATGTGGGCGAAGCGCCGCTCGAACTTGGCGTTGGCGCCGCGCACTGCAGCCTCAGGATCGATCCCCAGGTGCCGCGCGACGTTCGCCATGGCAAAGAGCAGGTCGCCGTATTCTTCCATTTTCTTCTCGTCCGGCGCCTCACGGAACTCGGCCACTTCCTCGGCAATCTTGTCATAGACATTGTCGACCGACGGCCAGTCGAAACCCACCTTGGCGGCTTTGGACTGCAGCTTCACGGCACGGGTGAGGCCGGGGAGGGCGAGGGGAACCGCAGCCAGAACGCCCTGCTTCGACTGGTCCTTCCGTTCCTCCGCCTTCATGTCTTCCCAGAAGCCTTTGGCGAGGGTTGCAGAGCGCGCCTGCTCGTTACCAAAAACATGAGGATGGCGACGGATCATCTTGGCGTTGACGGCCTCGATCACGTCATCGAATGTGAAGGAGCCTTCCTCAGCCGCCAGTTGCGCGTGGTAGACGGCCTGCAACAGCAGGTCGCCCAGTTCTTCGCAAAGTTCGGAGCGGGAGCCTTTGGCGATGGCATCCGCCACCTCGTAGGCTTCTTCGATCGTGTAGGGTGCGATTGTCTCGAAATTCTGTTCGAGGTCCCAAGGGCAGCCGGTGACGGGGGTTCTCAGCGCCTCCATGATGGCGCGCAGCGTTTCGATCTTGCGTGGGTCCATGTCGGCAGGGTTATGGCTCATTGGCGGGTGGCCTAGCCGATTTAAGGCACAGGCGCTAGTAAGACGCTGCCATGTTCGACTCCTACATCATCTGCGGCACGCCCCGGACCGGAAGTACGCTGCTGTGCGACTTGCTGGAGAAGACCGGGCGCGCCGGACGGCCTGACTCATTCTATGGCCAAGCCTTCAGGGATGATTGGGCAGGGGAATGGGGCTTGCCGAGCCGAGATACCCTGGAAGCTGCAACCTATGAGCAGCTCTATCTCGATGCAGCACGGCTCAGGGGGAAAGGCCAAACATCCATCTTTGGCCTCCGCCTCATGCGGGAGAACGTCGAAGATCTATCGGTGGCACTGGACCTGATCTTTCCCGGGCTTGCGTCTGACCGTGCCCGGTTCGAACGTGCCTTCGGCCGCGTTCTTTACGTTCATCTGAACCGGGCTGACAAGCTGGCCCAGGCCGTGTCCTACATCAAGGCGCGGCAAACCGGACTTTGGCACATAGCGCCCAATGGCACAGAAATCGAACGACTGGGAGAGCCCGGCGAGCCGCGCTACGACCATGCACTAATCAAGGCGGAACTTCAGAGGCTGGAGGCCTATGACACCGGCTGGGAGGCGTGGTTTGCAGCTCAGGGCATCGTGCCGCACCGGGTCAGCTATGAGGCCCTAACGCGCGATCCTGTTTCGGTCGTGATCGGGATTTGCGCGGCACTTGGCTTTCGGCCGCCAGAGCGATGGGATATCGTGCCAGGAGTGGCAAAGCTTTCGGATTCCACGAATGAGGAGTGGATGCGCAGGTTTTGCGCTGGTGATATGGGCTCGTAATGCATGTAGTCGGAACCGCATCCAAGATTCGCATAATATATATTATGGAATATATTTTGATATAGAGAATTGGCTTAAATTGTCTGTATATCAGTGGTTTGCTACAGTCACCCGAAGCTCTATGCGAAGTGCTTCACAACGTCAATTCGAGACCGTCATAGGCTGGCACGACATCAGCCGGAAGCTCGCGCACAAGCGTCTCGAAATCGAGGTCAACGTGCATGTTGGTGATGACAGCGCGCTTCGGCTTCATGCGGGCGATCCATTCGAGTGTCTGCGGCAGGCTCCAGTGGCTTGGGTGTCTGGTACGCCGCAAACCATCGACCACCCAGAGGTCGAGGCCTTCAAGGGCTTCGAGGCTTTCATCCGGCACGCCATC
>JBKJQU010000355.1:0-8330 GCA_046594995.1 Aestuariivirga sp. | reverse complement strand
AACTGGTGGCGGACATTAAAATGAAAATCCGCGACGGCGCCTCGCCCCGCCATGTGCCGGCCAAGATTATCGCCGTTGCCGATATTCCGCGCACCAAGTCCGGCAAGATCACCGAGCTTGCAGTGCGCGACGTGGTGCATGGCCGCGAGGTGAAGAACAAGGAGGCGCTCGCCAATCCGGAAGCGCTCGAACTCTACAAGGATTTGCCCGAACTCAGCTCGTGATGTGCGGCTCGTGCAGCGTACGCGACAGCAGGATTACGGGGATGAGACCGGCCGCCACGATCGTGAGGGCCGGAAGCGCGCTTTCTTCCAGCTGGTCGAGCGAGGCCAGCATGAAGATGGTGGTCGCCAGCGTCTCGAAGTCGAAGGGCCTGAGGATCAGCGTCGCCGGCAGTTCCTTCATGCAGTCGACGAAGACGAGCAGTGCGGCGGAGACGAGGGCAGGCCTCAGCAGCGGTAGATGCACTTCGAAGAAGGCGCTCAACGGCCCGCGCCCCAGCATGCGCGCGGCAGCGGCGACATTGGGCGTCACCTTCTGCAATCCGCTTTCGATGGCCCCGAAGGACACGGCGAGGAAACGCACCACATAGGCGAAGATGATCGCGGTGATGGTGCCCGACAGCAGCAAGCCAGTCGAAATTCCGAAACTGTCGCGCATGAAACTGTCCAACGCATTGTCGAAACCTGCCAGCGGGATGAGAACGCCGATGCCGAGAACCGTGCCCGGAATGGCATAGCCCATGCTCGCAAGCCGGATGATCTTCTGTGTGAACCCACCGCGTATCAGCCGGTTCGCATAGCCGAGGATCAGGGCCAGCCCCACGGCGATTGCAGCCGCAAGGCTGGCCAGCACCAACGAGTGCCATACGGCATTGATATAGGTGAGCGACACCGCATCATCGAGCCGCGAAATCGCGAAGCTCATGAGGATCAGCGCCGGAATCACGAAGCCGATGAGCACCGGGATTGAGCAGACGATCACCGCCAGCACACGCTGCCAGCCATTGAGCCGGATACGGTCGGGCTGGCGTGGCCGCTGCGAAGGCAGCACGAAGGATTGCTTGCGCCGCGCATTGCGCTCGAACCACACCAGCACGAAGATAAACAGCAGCATCACCGCTGAAATCTGAGCGGCACCGCCGAGATTCCCTTGTGAAAGCCACGTGGTGTAGACGCCAAGCGTCAACGTCCGAACGCCGAAGAAATTGGCCGCGCCGATATCGTTGAGGCATTCCATCAATGCGAGGCTGACGCCCACCGCGATGCCGGGCCGGGCGAGCGGCAGGGCCACGGTGCGGAAGGCGCCCCACGGCGTTTGCCCCAGTGCGCGCGCCACTTCAAGCTGTGTTGCTGGCTGGCGGATGAAGCTCGCCCGTGCCGTGAGGAACACATAAGGGTAGAGCACCATCGAGAGCACGATGATGGCGCCTCCCATGGAGCGGATTTCCGGGAACATGTAGTCGGCAGGCGTTGTCCAGCCGAAGACGCCGCGAAGCCAGGTCTGCACCGGCCCGGCATAGCTCAGGAAATCGACATAGGAATAGGCAACGATATAGCCCGGCATCGCCATCGGCAGCATCGAGGCCCAGACGAAGAGCGGCCTCAGCGGAAAGCGGCACATGGTGACGAGCCAGGCGACGGCGGTGCCGACCGCGAAGGTAATGGTGCCGACACCCGCCAGCAGCACGATCGTGCGCATGATGTAGCCGGGAAGCACCGTCGAGATGAGATGCGGCCAGATGTTCTCGGTCGGCATCAGTGCGAGGATGATGATGGTAAGAACCGGCAGCGCCAGTGCCAGTGCGATCACTAGCGCGCTCCAGGTGATCAGGCGCTCGCTCCATGAGCGCGGGGGGCCCTTCAGCACGCCCGCGAAACCGGCATCCTGCATCTTGTGTCAGTCCGCCAGCACGCGCGTCGTCGGGAAGGTGATCTCGGCCAGCGTGCCCTTGCGCGGTTCGCTCGACAGCTGGAACGTGGCGCGGTTTGCTTCCGTCAGCGCCCGGGTCAGCGGCAGGCCAAGGCCGGTGCCCTGAACGTCGCGGCCCTCTGTCACCACCCGGCCGAAGGGCTCGAGCGCGCCCTTCAGCTGCTCGCCGGTCATGCCGATGCCTGTATCCTTCACCCGCAGCTTCAACTCGCCTCCGGGCATCACCTGCGCTGAGACGACGACCTGCCCGCCGGGATCGGTGAACTTGATGGCATTCGACATCAGGTTCAGCAAGATTTGCCGCATCGAGCGAAGATCGGCCACCACGTTGGGAAGTTCCGCGGGGATCGATTTCCGCAGCACTACGCGGGCGGCGGTTGCCTGTTCCTGCAGCATCTTCAGCGTATGATCGGCGACATCGCTCAGGTTCACCGAAGTAAAATTCAGCTCAAGCTTACCTGCCTCCACTTTCGAGAGGTCGAGCAGGTCGTTGATGAGCGACAGAAGGTGGCTGCCGCTCGAATGAATGTCATGGACGTAGCCACGGTATTTCTCGTTCTCGATCTCTCCGAAGCGCCCAAGCCTCATCACTTCCGAGAAGCCCATGATGGCATTGAGCGGCGTCCGCAGTTCATGGCTGACGCTGGCGAGGAATTCCGACTTCTGGCGGCTTGTAGCTTCAGCGCGCTCCTTCGCCTCGCGTAGTTCCGCTTCGGTCTTCTTCCACTGTGTGATATCGCGGACGACCGCACAGAATGCCGCATGCGAGCGCGTCGCCTGCAGCTTTCCGATGGTGAGGAACAGCGGCACCGTCCCGCCCTGGCTGACGACTGCCGTCACCTCGCGCCCATCATTGAAGACGGATGCGATGCCGGGCCCCTGCAAGGCTGCAAGATAGTCCCGAACCGTCTTGCGGCTTTCGGGCGTGAGAAGGTCGATGAAGGGCGTTCCCGACACATCCGCGATCCGGTAGCCGAAGATTGCTTCTGCGCCTGCGCTGAAAGTGTGGATGCGGCCTTGCTGGTCGAGCGTGATGATGCCATCGGCCGCGGTATCCAGAATGGCGCGGAGTTCCTGGTCCGCTTCGGATATTCCATTCCGTTGCGGCAGCTGGATGACTTCGGCGGAGGGTTTTTGCTGCGGAACTTCTTCCACCACCTCGGGCAATGTCATTTGCCTGGGATCGGCGGCAACGGCCGGAACGGAGGCCAGCTTCTTCAATTCAGGAGCTTCCCCGGCAGGTGGCTCCGCCTGTTTCAGAGTGAACTGGCGGGCAGGGCCTCCAAACCACGGAATGACCGACATCTTGACGGTGGCGAAGACAGACTTGCCGTTGGCGAGCGCGATATCGCATCCCGGAAGGGATTGGCCCAATTGCCCGAAGCGATCGTAGACTGCGCCGTCATTGACGACATCCTCGCCAGTTTCATAACCGAAGAGACTGGCCGCCGCCGTGTTGGCGAACAATACCTGGCCATCCTTGGCGACAAGCAGCGCATCGCTGTGCGCTTCCAGTGGCATCCGCACCTGATCGGGAAGCCGTTGCAGTTTCCGGCGCGGCGGTTCGGGCGGAGCCTTCTCCGCGACGGGCTCTGGAACGGGAGCCACGGCAGGGAGCGCAGGTGTTGTCGCTTCTTCCACATGTTCGCGGCGCGGTACGTGGCGGATATCATCGGTTAGCGTTTTGCCGAGTTTTTCGAATGCTGCGGCATCGGTGGCAGACAGGGGCGACGGAACAGCCTTGGCCGGATTGGCGGTTTCGGGGGTGCGAGGTGCGGCAACGCCGCTGAGTTTGAATTCCAGCGCCCGGCGCTCGGTCACGTCGTCGAGCAGCAGCATGAGGAAGGCATTGCTCTCGGCGGCCCGGTTCAAGACCCGCGCGGTGAGCCTGATGTCGCGATGGCCAAGCCGCACCGGCAGTGAGCGCACATTGACGACCGTTCCCGCAGCTTCCGCGCGCGCCAGCATGTCGTCGGCGGCCTGCTGGCTTCCCAGCAACCCGGCAAGGGTCGCGCGCTGGCCAGCGGCCAGAAGCAGGAGCGCTGCGGCATTGAGATGGCGGATGGCGCCGTCCCGCGCCGCAAGGACGGCGGCGGAGGGGAGAATATCGAAGGCGGCGAGAATGTCGTCCGATGCCTTCTGTGCCTGTGCCGCCGCCGAGTGGCGCGCCACGGCCAGAACGCCCGGGCGCCCGTCCGCCAGCGCATGCACCATGCAGCGGCAGGCCAATGGTGCCGTGGCGCCTGAGGAGGGAAAATGCAACAGTACCGTCTCGACCTGCCCGCGCCTGAGGCTGCGGGACAGAGAGACAATCTGCTCGACGCCGTGTTCGGTGAAATCGAAGGGGCGGTCGATCAGGTCGAAAAGCGAGGCCCCTCCGAAATAAGCAATGCCGGCGCGGTTTGCCCAGACGATGCGCGCCTGCTGGCCGTCCCAGAGCCATGCTGCCTCGGGAACATCCCTCAGATCCTCCAGCGTTGGCGTTGTTACATCAGCCACTTGGGTACTCACTATGCACGGATCAATTCGTTACAGATCCTTAATGCTAATTAAACGAATTATCGGGGCTGCGTCTATCTTTCCTTAACCCTATGCGAGCCCTTAGGAGTTAGTGCATTGCAACATTTATGTTGCAATGCACCATTTGTTGTCCTATATGAGCCTCCATCCGATAAGGGCACAGCGCCCTGACCGACAGGAGATGACAATGTCCAGCAAGAAGGCGAAACCCGAAATGAACACCAGCAACACCAGCAACAGGAACACCAGCAGCGCCATGAACACCGAAATCCCGGCCGATGTATCAAACCCCGCTCTGAAGTCCGTCGACCAGGCGCAGGCTGCCTTCGAGAAGGCGACCGAAGTGGCTCACAGCAATGTCCAGATGTTTGACGCTGCCGGTAGCGCCTACAAGGCCCGCGTCACTGATATCCAGCTCAAGACGATGGAATTCGCCCAGCTGAACGTCAACGCCGGCTTCGCCTTCGCCCGCAAGTTCTTCGCCGTGAAGCAGCCTGCCGAGATGTTCTCTCTGCAGCAGACCTTCATGAAGGAGCAGGCCGAGACCATGCAGCGCCAGATGTCCGAGCTCAACGAGCTTTCCGTGACGCTGGCCAAGGAAGCCATCAAGCCGGTACAGGAATCGATGACGAAGTCCTTCTCGGGCTTCTCGAAGAACCTCGCGGCCTGATCTGAAACCTAGAAGCGTTGGCGGGTCTATTTCCTCCCTGTCCCGCCCGCGCAACTTGAAGAAGGCCCGCTGCGTATCGCGGACCTTTTTGTTGTCTTGAATTCTCGGGCGAGTGGGGCTAGTAACGCGCCCATGAACGCGGCTTTCCAAAGCTGCGCTCCACGAAATGTGCAGCTGTAGCTCAGTTGGTTAGAGCACTAGATTGTGGATCTAGGGGTCCCCCGTTCGAGCCGGGGCAGCTGTACCATTCAAATCTCAATGAAAACAATGAGTTATTGACGAGCCAAGCGTACGGCTTTTGACTGGTTTCCAGCTTAGGTCACAAATAGGTCACGGAACCCGGTTTTTGCTGGATGGTTGGCAGCGTTGCTGTTCACATATCCGGAGCTCAAGCTGGATCGGTGGAGATCATCGCCGGATGAGCAACGGTGGACTGTCTTACCATGCCCTTGGCCTGTCGCTGGCGCACCCGGTTAGCCGCCAGTGGAAGGGAAATTGGCAGCGCTATGGCACTTCGGCTGCGACTCAACGCGGAAGCCTCTGCGTTAGTCGGTGGATGGCTTCCCATGGGTCATGGGAAAGATTCGCAAGGCGCTGTTCAACGGTCACGACCGAGAACTGAGCGGAACTTGTGATTGACGGAAGTTCTGACCAATCAATCGGGACTGCGACGGGCGCTCCCGCGCGAGCTCGCGAGGAATAAGGCGCGATCGCCGTTGCACCTCGGCTGTTGCGCAGATAGTCGATGAAGATGCGGCCTCTGCGATGGCTTTTCGACATTGAGGCTACATACCGCAGAGGTGACTCGAGCGCCATCTGCTGGGCGATGGACTTGCAAAAGGCTTTTGCTTTATCCCAGCTGGCTTCGGGCCGGATGGGCACCACGACATGCAAGCCCTTGCCACCGGTGGTTTTCACAAAGGACGTGAGCTTCATTGCGGCAAAGCGGTCCTTCAGCTCAACGGCAGCATCGCGGATGTCATCCCATGAGACGCCATCCCCTGGATCAAGGTCAAAAATCAGCCGATCAGGTGTTTCAAGATGCTTGACGTCCGAACCCCAAACGTGGATTTCGAGGACACTCATTTGCACAAGCGCCAAGACACCACGGATGTTGGTCACAGCCAACATCGGCTTCTCGTCTCCGACGTCCACGAGCTGAATCGATTTGTCCAAGCCCATCCAAGCATGTTTGGAAAAGAAGCATTTGCCAGCCGTCCCATCGGGGCATCGCACTAGGCTCAAAACGCGCCCCTGGATGTGCGGCATGATCCATTCCGCGATGTTACTGTAGTAATCGCCCAAGGCCTGTTTGGTGACGCCTGTGTCATCCCAAAGTTTGCGATCGGGATTGGTGAATGTGAAGTCCGTCTCTGCGGGCTTGACCATATGCTGGGGAATGAATTCCAGCTTCTGCTCCAACACGACCTCGCTTGCCGGCTTGTCTTCACGCAGGCCTGCGAAGGCGGCCTGGCGCAGAAGTCCATCCGTGGTGCGGCCGCGGTACTCGATCTCCGCCACGAGTTCGGGTTTCACCCAGATCACATCCTTCGCGGCGGGACGTGAGACGGTGTTCGCAAATGCCGGCCGATCAGATGCAAGGCGCGTCAACTGATCGAAGAGCGATTGGGCCACCTCGTTGGAATAGCCGGTTCCGGCACGACCGGCATGACGCAACTTTCCGTCCTGGTAATAGCCCAGTACCAGAGAACCTATAGCGTTCTTGCGATCATTCGCATTGAGGAAGCCGACAATGACAAATTCCTGACGCAGCATGCACTTGGATTTCACCCAATGCTCGCCGCGACCAGAGACATAGGGAAGCTGCACCTGCTTCGAGATGATCCCTTCCAGGCCTAGTCGGCAGGCATGGACGAGGATTTCCTCACCTGGCTCCTCCAAGTGGTCATTGAAGCGCAATGTAAAATCCTGAGGCGACTTCGCAATGAGTTCCGACAGCGCCGATTTCCGCTGATCGAGGGGGGCACCGCGCAAGTCGACGCCGTTCATGTGAAGGAGATCAAAAGCGTAGAAGACTATGCGTTCATTCCGTCCGGCCTTCAGGTCCGCTTGCAGGCCGCTGAACGAGGAATGGCCTCCGTCATCCTGTGCTACGATTTCACCGTCGATGAGTGCCGATTTGGCGGCGATAGACTTTAATACCGCAACCACGGTGGGGAAGCGCTTTGACCAATCGAGGCCCTTGCGCGTGAGAAGCTTCGCCTTGCCGGCATCAATTCGTGCCTGAATGCGATAGCCGTCATGCTTGATCTCATGGATCCAGTTGCCGATACGAGGCGGCTCGGTGACGCTCGTTGCGAGACTTGGCTCGACGAAGGGAGGAAGAATGCCTTTCCTCGCCCCCTGCAGCTTCAACAGATCAGCTGCCTTCACTGCTTCCAGCTTACCGGCTCGGGCCTTGTGATCTGGGCGTAATGTTCTATCTCTGGCGAGGTCTTCATTGGTCCGGCCGGTAACGGCTGACGACATGATTTCGTCGACCGGTTCCGCGGCTTCCTTGCCTACCGCATGTTCATCGCTGCGTTTGATGAGGAGCCAGTTCTTGCGCTTGCCCTCTTCCTTCATGCGGATCAGTGTGAACTCGCCATTGAGGCGTTCACCATCCAGCACGAAGGTGAGTTTGCCACCCGTAAGCGCGGCTCGTGCATCGCCGACAGGTGTCCATATGCCACGATCCCAGACGATCATCGTGCCGCCGCCATACTCTCCGCTGGGGATCACGCCTTCCCATTCCTTGTAGGCCATCGGATGGTCTTCCGTCTCCACCGCGAGGCGGCGGACGCCGGGCTTCATACTGGGCCCCCGAGTGACCGCCCAGCTCTTCAGCACCCCATCGAGCTCGAGACGCAGATCGAAGTGCAGGCGTCGGGCAGCGTGCTTCTGGACGACAAACTGCAACGACTTGCTACGGGAGCGTTCTTTCTTTGCAGCGGGCTCTTTTGTCTTGTTGAAGTCCCGTTTCTGGACATATTGATCGAGACTGACAGAGACCTTTGCCAGTTTCGTCGATGGCTTCGCTTTTGCGGGTCCGGCCATCATCATCTCCAGGATGCTGAATGTGTAGTGTTGTTCGAATTTAAGGGAAGAACAAAGCGCAATAGCACGAAAGGTTCCAATAGCCTTTGATCACTGTCGATTACGCGATAGATCATAAGCTCTTATATTTCAAATATTGACCTTACGCGAA
>JBKJQU010000347.1:0-3553 GCA_046594995.1 Aestuariivirga sp. | reverse complement strand
GCGCTACCAGGTCGAAGCGCTCAACACCCGCTGAATTCGCAAGCGCCTGCCGGTTTCACCCGGCGGGCGCTTGCGAATTCAGCGGGTGTTGAGCGCTTCGACCTGGTAGCGCTTCAGCCCCATGTCGGCGAGGTCTGCGTCCGAGATGGACAATGCCTCCGCACGGGCTTGCCGGTAGGCCTTCACTCTCCGGCTGCGGCTCAACAGGAGGCCGAGCTGGAAGAAGGTCATGTGCGTGCGGCCTCCCGGGCCAGGCGGCGAATGTCGACGCGGGCGATGCCGAGGTCGGCCAGTTCGCGGTTGGAGAGGCTCTCGAGCTCGCTGATGGTGCGGCTGTAGCGCTTCCATGTGGAATAACGTGACTTCAGAACTTCAAACATTTGTCTCTCCCCTTTGGATTGACGGTCTCTTGGTTGCTTTTGACAGCGCCAATGTAGGTGCGGTGCAACAAAACGAGTAATGCAAAATATGCATAGCTAGGTTTACACAAGCAAAATCATAGTTTTAACACAATTGCAACCTTGTCCGTTTCCTATGTTGCACTGCCGCATGGAACATCAATGTGCTTGTTTTGAAAGCGCTTTGGGCTTCGTCGGACTGTCATCTGCACAGGCCTGCTGCACACTGCGGATGATCTGGCCGTCAATCGGTTTCGCGGGGGGTGAAGGAATGTCGCAGGGGAGTGGCACGGCCATTGCGCCCGGATTGAATGCCGCATGCGACACATCTGCACGGAATTTGGGCAGAAACCGGCGCTAGAATTCCGGCTCAACAATCACATGAGGACGCCGGAAATGGCTGCAGCCCATGAAACTCCCTATCAGCGCCTTGGCGGCGAGGCGGGTGTGCGCGAACTGGTGCGGGTGTTCTACGATATTGTGGAAACCTCGCCAGCGGGCGCGCCACTTCGCGCCATGCATGACCGCGGCAATGGATTGCTGCATGCGCGGGAAGCACAGTTCATGTTCCTGTCGGGGTTCCTAGGGGGTCCGCAACTCTATGTGGAACAGCACCGCCACGCCAATGTGAAGCAGATGCACCAGCATCTGGAGATCGGCGAGGTGGAGAGCAATTCATGGCTCTCCTGCATGGAAAAAGCGCTGGAGAGAACGGCGGATGAGGACACCCGCCGCCTGCTGATGGTGCATTTCACCCGCGTGGCCAATGCCCTGAAAAACATGGGGGCCGCCGCGCATGATCCACTGAAGGTTACTTCAGCTTGATGCAGAAGGGCTTCTTCACGATTTTTTCGATCTTGCACATGCCCGCGCCAGCAAGAAAAATCCCAGATGCCCATCAAGTCAACAAAAGCAAAAGACCCGGCGCTCGGCACCGGACCTTTCAAACTTGCCTTCGAATGTTGTTTAGAACAATCCCGCGATCTGGCCCTTCTCGTCAAGCCCGATGACCTCGGCTGACGGCACCTTGGGCAGGCCCGGCATGGTCATGATGTCTCCGCAGACGACGACGATGAATTCCGCACCCGCCGAAAGCCTGACCTCGCGGATCGGCACCACGTGGTTGACGGGTGCGCCTTTCAGGTTCGGGTCGGTGGTGAAGGAATACTGCGTCTTGGCCATGCAGATCGGGAACTTGCCGTAGCCCTGGGCCTCATAGCCCTTCAATTGGTCGCGCACCGACTTGTCGGCGACGACATCATCGGCGCGATAGATTTCCCGCGCGATGGTTTTCACCTTGTCGAAGAGCGAGAGGTTCTCGTCATAGATCGGCTTGAACTGCGCGGTGCCCTTGTCGGCCAGCATTGCAACATGCGTTGCCAGCTTCTCGATGCCCTTGCCGCCTTCACCCCAATGCGTGCACTTGAAGGCTTCCACACCATGGGTGCGGCAATATTCGATGACGGCATTCACTTCCGCCTCAGTGTCGGAAACGAAATGGTTGACGGCAACGGCAATCGGCACGCCGAACTTCTTAACGTTCTCGATGTGGCGGCCGAGGTTCGCGCAGCCCTTCTTCAGCACTTCGACGTTCTCGAGCTTTAGCTCGTCCTTGGCGGCACCACCATGCATCTTCAGTGCACGGACGGTTGCGACGATGACGGTGACGGCAGGCGACAGGCCCGCCTTGCGGCACTTGATGTCGAAGAACTTTTCCGCGCCAAGGTCAGCGCCGAAGCCTGCTTCGGTGACGACATAATCCGTGAGTTTCAAGGCGGTCTGCGTCGCCATCACCGAGTTGCAGCCATGCGCGATGTTGGCGAAGGGGCCGCCGTGGACGAAGGCCGGATTGTTCTCGAGCGTCTGCACGAGGTTCGGCATCAGCGCGTCCTTCAGCAGCACCACCATGGCGCCCGGCGCCTTCAGGTCTTTTGCAAGAACCGGCGACTTGTCCTTCTTGTAAGCGACGACAATCTGGCCGATGCGGCGCTCAAGATCCGCAATCGAGGTCGAGAGGCAGAGGATGGCCATGATTTCGGAGGCGACCGTAATGTCGAAGCCTGCCTCGCGCGGATAGCCGTTGGCGACGCCGCCGAGCGAGCAGACGATCTCGCGGAGCGCGCGGTCGTTCATGTCCATAACACGGCGCCAGGCGACGCGGCGTGTGTCGATGCCGAGTTCGTTGCCCCAGTAGATGTGGTTGTCGATCATGGCGCTCAAGAGATTATGCGCCGAGGTGATGGCGTGAAAATCGCCCGTGAAATGGAGGTTGATGTCCTCCATCGGCACGATCTGGGCATAGCCGCCACCTGCGGCACCGCCCTTCATGCCGAAGCAGGGGCCGAGAGATGGCTCGCGCAGGGCGACCATGGCGCGTTTGCCGATGCGGTTGAGGCCGTCGCCGAGACCAACCGTGGTCGTGGTCTTGCCTTCGCCCGCAGGCGTGGGGTTGATGGCGGTGACGAGGATAAGCTTGCCGTCGGGCTTTGCCTTCAGGCTGTCGACATAGTCGAGATGAACCTTGGCCTTGGTGTGGCCATAGGGGATCAGATCCTTCTCGGGGATGCCGAGACCTTTGCCGATTTCCATGATCGGCTTCATTTTCGCTTCGCGCGCGATCTCGATATCGCTCTTGACCGTAGACATTCCGTAATCCCCTTTGTGTGTCTGGAGTTTTCCCAGCAGTAAAAATACATTACCATCGGGAAAAGTCGATAGATTCGTTGCGGACAGTCCGAGGCTGGCGTCCGGGATTGGCTGAACGGGAGTTCGGCTTAATCCCGGGACGAGTGCCGGATTGATCTCTCTTGCTATAGTCGTGTTGCCCATGCGATCCCACTTGCGACATTTCTGAGCGTTTTTTTCCGGCTCTTTCACAGGATCATGAAGATGCGTGCATTCGACCGCCCCGGACGTTCCACCGCCTATGGCGCACGCGGCATGGCGGCGACATCGGCCCCCATGGCGACTTTGGCCGCCATCGAATGCTTGCGCGCGGGCGGCAATGCGGCGGATGCGGCGGTGGTCGCCTCTGCCGTGCTTTGCGTGGTCGAGCCTGCGATGACGGGGATCGGCGGCGATTGCTTCGCGCTCATCGGCACGCCCGATGGCAAGGTTCAGGGGCTGAACGGTTCTGGCCGCGCTGCGATGGCGGC
>JBKJQU010000055.1:0-9100 GCA_046594995.1 Aestuariivirga sp. | reverse complement strand
CTGAGCGAACGCTTTGACTGACAATGCCGGGCCATCCGAGCCGGAGTTGCGGGTGGCGCTGTTCACCGGCAATTACAATTACATCAAGGATGGCGTCGCGCTGGCGCTGAACCGCCTCGTGGCGTTCCTCCTGAAGCGCGGCATTCCGGTTCTGGTATTTGCGCCGACCGGGCCCGCACCGGCGTTCGAATCGGTTGGCGAACTGGTCTCCGTGCCGTCCTTTCCCATTCCCACGCGCTCCGAGTACCGGATTGCAACGGGGTTGCCCAAGGCAGCACAGCTGCGCCTGAAGGCTTTCCGCCCGACGCTGTTTCATATTGCCGTGCCGGATGTGGTGGGCTACCGCGCGCTCAAGATCGCGGAGCAATGGGGTGTGCCGGTGGTCGCCTCCTACCACACGCGCTACGATACTTATCTGCGCTTTTATGGCCTTGGGCTGTTCGAGACGCTTGGACAGAAATACCTGCGCAATTTCTATAATCGCGTGCGCCGGGTCTATCCGCCGTCTGACTCCATGGCCGAGATCATCCGCAAGCAGGGCCAGTCGCAAAATGTCGAGGTCTGGGCGCGCGGCGTTGACAGCGATCTGTTCTCGCCTGAAAAGCGCGACATGGCATGGCGCCGTTCGCTGAAGATCGCGGATGATGAGATTGCCGTCAGTTTCGTCGGGCGGCTGGTGAAGGAAAAGAACACGGGAATTACCGTCCGTGTACTGAACATGCTGAGGCAGAAGGGCCTGAAGGTCAGGCCGGTGATCGTGGGCGATGGCCCCGAGATGGCGGCGATGAAGGCCGCGATGCCGGAGGGCGTTTTCGTGGGCTTCCTGCATGACGATGAGCTGGCGCGGGCCTATGCCTCGTCCGACATCTTCTTTTTTCCAAGCGAGAGCGAAACCTTCGGCAATGTGACGCTGGAAGCCATGGCAAGCGGACTGCCCGCAGTGAATGCGATTTCAAGCGGCAGCAACTCGCTGGTCATCGAAGGCGAGACGGGATTTCTCGTCAGCGCGCGGGACGAGGCGGGCCTTGCCGCGCGGATCGAGTTGCTGGCGGGAGACGAGGCACTCCGCCAACGCATGGGTGCTGCGGCGCGCAAACGCGCACTTACCTTCAGTTGGGATGCGATCCTCTCCGGCCTTGTCGACAGCTACAGGCAGGTGATGCGCGAGGCGGCGGGGAAACAGCATGGCCGATGATCGCCTCGTCTGGATCCTGTGGCGGAGGCGCAAGGGCGACCTTGACCAGATGTTGGCGCTGGTTTCGGCCTTGGGCTGGCGGCACGAGATCAAGACCCTGTCCTTTCATGGGCCAGATATTCCGGTTCTCGCCAACCTGCTGCTGAAACGCGATTCGGATTCACTCGTACCTCCCTGGCCGGACATCGTGATGTGCGCAGAGGCGCTGCCCAGCATCGTGGCGCGGAAGCTCCGGGCGCAGTCCAGCGGTGCGATCAAGGCTGTTTGCGTCGGACGGCCAGCGGGCACGCCCGACGCATTCGACGTCGTCATCACCACCGCGCAATACCGGATTCCGCAAGCCCCCAATGTGGTCGAGCTGTCGATGCCGCTTTCCACTCCTTCAGCGGTGGGGACTCCGACAGCATATGCGTTTGCCGGCAAGCGTCCGCTCATCACCGTGCTGGCCGGTGGTTCCAGCTTTCCCGATGTCCTCGATGGTCTGGCAGCAACACAACTCGTCAAGGATATTCGTCTGTATGCGGAGAAGTCAGGCGGCACGCTTGCGGTGGCGAGCAGCCCCCGCACCGGCGCAGATGCCATCGCGGCTCTGAAAGCGGAGATCACCCCACCCCACAGGCTGCATGTGTTCGGCGAGGGTGAGAACAACTATGCTGAGTCGCTTGGCGCAGCGGATGAGGTGATCGTCACCAGCGACAGCGTATCCATGGTCTCCGATGCACTGGAAACCGGAAAGCCTGTTTCGATCTATCCCCTGCCGCAAAAACTGAACCTGCAATGGCGGATCACCGAATGGCTCCATGCTCATGCAGTTGTGAAGCCGTCGCCGGTGCTCGCGCCGGTGACATGGGCCTTTGACCACGGCGTCTTCGAAGCCAGTGCCGACCGCCGCCTGCTGTTCGGGAAGCTGGTGGCCGCAGGCCAGGTTTCATGGTTCGGAACGCCTGCCCCCGGTTGCGGCCGGCAAGCATCACATCATGATCTTTCCCGTGCGGTTGAAAGTGTCCGTGCATTGCTGGCCTGAACTACCTATCTCAGGCACTCAATATTTCAATGGAGATCAACCATGCATCAGCGCAATCTGGGTTCACTCACCGTTTCGGCCATCGGGCTGGGCTGCATGGGCATGTCGGATTTCTACGAAGGGCGCGATGACGCCGAATCGATCGCCACGATCCACCGCGCCCTTGAAATTGGCGTGAATTTCCTCGATACGGCGGACATGTATGGCGTCGGTCCCAATGGCATGGGCGTCAACGAGGAACTGGTCGGCCAGGTCATCCGGGGCAATCGCGACAAGTTCGTCATCGCCACCAAGTTCGGCAACATGCGGGGGCCGGACGGCGTCTTCCTCGGCGTGAACGGCAAGCCCGATTATGTGAAGCAGTGCTGCGACGACAGCCTGCGGCGTCTTGGCATCGAGACGATCGATCTCTACTACCAGCACAGGGTGGATGCCAACACGCCGATTGAAGACACGGTCGGTGCCATGGCCGATCTCGTGAAGGCGGGCAAGGTGCGGCACCTGGGATTGTCAGAAGCTTCGGCCAAGACCATCGAGCGCGCCCATGCGGTGCATCCGATCACGGCGCTGCAGACGGAGTATTCGCTGTGGACGCGCGATGTGGAAGACGAGATCCTCCCCACCGTGCGCCGCCTGGGGATAGGCTTCGTGCCCTACAGCCCACTGGGCCGGGGCTTCCTCACCGGGCGCTTCAAGACGCAGGACAGCATCGCGGAAGGCGACTATCGCCGCATGACGCCGCGCTTCCAGGGCGAGAACTTCGACCGCAATCTTTCGCTGCTGAACGAAGTCGAAGCACTGGCCACCGAGAAGGGCGTCACCACCGGGCAGCTGGCGCTCGCCTGGGTGCTGGCGCAGGGAGACGACATCGTGCCGATCCCCGGCACCAAGCGGCGCAAGTACGTCGAAGAGAATGCCGCAGCGGTTGATGTTGCGCTGACAGTGAGCGACCTCCGCCGCCTCGCTGCTGCATTCCCCAAGGGTGCGGCAGCGGGCGACAGGTATCAGGCTTCTTCGATGACGTCGCTCAACCGCTGATCGACAGGCGGCGATCCCCGCGCAAAAACCGTTCGCAGGCGATTGCCTTCTTCTATTCAAGCGAAGGCTGAACCGCCGCGCCGATGCTGCCGCCATGAATGGGCGCGGACAATTTCCAGATGAGGCCCTGCGGCGCAAAGGTGATATCGGACTGGCCATTCACCTGATGTGCTGCGATGTGGCGGATGACCTTCGTGCCCCAGCCTTTGCGCTCCGGCTCCGTCACCGGCGGGCCTCCGGTCTCGCGCCATTCGAAGTCGAGGCGATCTTCGCCCGATTCCGCCGGAACGATCAACCATGAGACAGCGATATTGCCGCCCGGCACCGAAAGCGCGCCATGCCGCGCGGCGTTCGTTGCAAGCTCATAGAACACCATGCCGAGATTATGCACGGCGTCGGGATCGACATTCACATCGGGGCCTGAAACCTGGACCGGCCTCTCACCGAGGAAGGGCGACAGCTGGCTGGTCACGAGCGCTTTCAGATCGAGCTTCCGCCAGGATTGCTTGTAGAGCAGCTCATGCGAGCGGCCCATGCCTTCGATCCGGCCCACGAACTGGCTGACGAACTGCTCTGGCGACTGCGGCGAGACCAGGCTCTGGCGCGCCATGGCGGCGATGACGGACATCAGGTTTCCCGACCTGTGGGCTATTTCACGCATGAGCGTCTTGGCGTGGTCGGCGGCCCTGGAAAGTTCGCGCGTGCGCTCTTCCACGCGGGCTTCGAGCTGATCGCGAACAAGGTGCAATTCGTCGAGTGTCTTCTGGTGCGCGCCGATCTCGGACCTCAGCTTGTCGTTGACAAGCTGCAACTCGTGCGGGCTCGGGATGGCGAGCGCCTTCGGGATCAGCATGAAGATGACGACAGCGGTCGCCACCGAAATAGCGGCTGTTACGGCCTTCACCAGCGCCTGGATATCGTAGACCGGGAACCACAGGGTGATGAAGCTGAAGAGATGCGTCAAGCCGCACCAGAAGATGAAGGCCGCGAAGAAATGCGCGAGTCCCCTCATTTCGAGCTGCGGCCTGCGCCTGACGAAAATGAGGATGGCAATCGGGATTGCGGTATATGCGCCGAAGATCAGCAGATCCGACCCGCCATGAAGGCTAAACAGCCATGGGTCCCACGACAGGCAATATCCGTGTGCGTAATAGGCAATACCGGTGATCCATTCCCACATCTGGCGTGTCTTCCCAAAGCTGCAGGATGCAAGGTAGCGCCGGCACCCAGGCAGCGACAAGGCCAGACCACGATAGGAAAATGGAAAAGGCCCATGATCCATTCCAGATCACAGGCCTTTTTTTGGTTGCGGGAGCCAGATTTGAACTGACGACCTTCAGGTTATGAGCCTGACGAGCTACCGGGCTGCTCCATCCCGCGTCAAAAGATGAGCAGTATGTATGCGGCACAGAACTCAAACGCAACCCCTTTCGTAACAGTTTGATGTCATTTATATTTTTCCACTGTCTGACTGCCAACAGCGATCCAGTAGCGCTGCCGCTCCCGTTAGGAGCAATTCGCAAGAACGCGTATTCGGCGGCGCAAAAAGTCTTTCGAAATCATTCGAAGCCGGGAAGGCGGCGGACACAGTGCGGACACTTGATCGCTCAGGCCGTAACCAGCGAATAACTGGTACTGCGTCCGCCGCCCAAGTCCTTGGTGAGGACGCCGCGTTTGATCAGACCATCGATGTCACGCAATGCGGTGTCTTGCGAGCACTTCGCGAGCGCGGCCCATTTTGAGGTGGTGAGCTTGCCTTCGAATCCGTTCAGCAAGCGGTTGATTGTAGCGCGTTGGCGCTCGTTGAACGTTGCGCTGCCATGTTTTTCCCAGAAGCGCGCCTTCGTCATGACCGAGGCGAGCGTGATTTCCGCCCTGTCGAAGGCTCGATCAAGGCAGACCAAGAACCATTCGAGCCAGTGGGTCACGTCCAGATCGCCCTTCTGGGTCGCTTCCAGTATTTCGTAGTAAACGTTGCGTTCGACGCGGATCTGCGCCGACATGCTGTAGAATCTTTGCTCTGAGCGTTCGGAACGGGCCAGAGCCATGTCGGCAATGGCGCGTGCGATGCGGCCGTTTCCGTCATCGAAGGGATGGATGGTCACAAACCAGAGATGGGCCAGTGCCGCCTTGAGCACCGGATCGAGGGACGCCTCGCGTTCGAACCAGGCCATAAATGTCTGCATTTCAGTTTCGAGGCGATCTGCGACGGGCGCTTGGTAGTGTACCCGCTCCCGGCCAATTGGTCCCGAGACAACCTGCATCGGCCCCGTTTCATCTTCGCGCCAGGCTCCGACCTTGATCCGGCTCATGCCGCTTCGTCCTGTTGGGAACAGCGCGGCGTGCCAGCCGAAAAGCCGTTCCTTGGTCAGGGGTTTGGCATAACGCTGCGTGGCGTCGAGCATCATCTCGACGACGCCCTCAACATCCCGATCCGCCAGCGTCAACGCGCCGATATCCATGCCGAGGCGGCGCGCGATCGAGGAGCGGACCTGTTCCTTGTCCAACACTTCGCCTTCGATCTCACTCGACTTCAGGACATCTTCGGTCAGTGTTTGAAGAACGGCCTCTGCCTGAAACTGAAAGCCGAACGCCTCCATGCGGCCGATCAGCCGCCCCTGCCGGTGGCGCACGGCTGCAAGCCGCCCGGTGAGCGCTTCCCCGTCCCAGCGGAACTTGGGCCAGCCCTTCAGTTCGTGGATGTAGATCACCATTCACCGCGCCTTTTGCGGAGATTATAGGCATTATTCTCCGCAGGCCGCAAGTTTAATCTCTGCAAGACCTGCGGTGAATAAGTCGACTATTCTCCGCACGGGCGCCGCGATGTGGGTTTCCAAATCGATCGGCTTCAGCGTGGTCTTGATCCGGACGACTGGAAGCCGATGAAAACCGTCGGTCCCGGCGTCCGGGAAATCCGGGTGCGAGAAGCATCCGGCGGCTACCGGGTTATCTACATCGCCACGCTTGAGGATGCCGTTTACGTCCTTCACGCCTTCCAGAAGAAGACGCAGGCGACATCGAAATGCGACCTTGATCTCGCAACCGCGCGGTTCAAGGAACTCATGCGGAGAGATGGACGATGACCGGGGAACGTTTCGATAGCGTCGGGGATGCTCTGGAAAATTCGCCTGCCGAGGCTGCAAAAATGAAAGCCCGGTCTGGCTTGATGATCGCTATCCAAGAGGCCGTCGCTGGTTGGAATCTCACGCAAGCCAAAGCCGCCAAGCGGCTCGGCGTGACGCAGCCGCGCATGAACGACCTTCTGCGCGGGCGGATTAACAAGTTCAGTCTTGATGCGTTGATGATCCTTGCGACAGGCGCGGGCCTCACCGTTGAGTGGAAGGTCGTAAAAACCGCCGCCTGAATTCAATTTTGCGAGTTTGACTGCGGTGCGGACATCGACCGGGGCCTGCTCCAAGACGTATCGAAGATATCTTCGAACCCTTCGTCGGGCAGATAGCCGCTGCGGCTTAGGCACGCGACTTCCGGCGAGCGCACCGCTTACGCCGTGCTATTTCCCGCCCAGGCACCGCTCGATCTCGGCGAACAGCAGTTCAGGTTTCACCGGCTTGCCGAGCAGCGGCGCTGTTCTCATGATTTCGGGCTGCTGCTCGCGCGCGTAGCCGGACGTGGCGATGAAAGGCGTGCCGCGCCTGATCAGCTCGCGGGCGACCGGTTCGGCTGTCTCCGCGCCGAGGTTGATATCGAGCACGGCGGCATCGCAGCCGGACCGGGCGATCAGCGCGAGCGCCACGGCGACCGAGTGCGCGGGTCCGATCACGTCGTAGCCGGCCTCCGACAGGGTGTGGGCGGTGTCCATGGCGATCAGCGGCTCGTCCTCGACAACCAGCACGCGGCGGCGGCCGGAGGCCTGCGCGGGTTGTTCCGCCGCCACGGCGCCGTTCGATCGTGGTGCCGGGCGAGCACTGCCTTCTATAATGCCATCTGCCGCGCAATCGATGCGCCAGACAAGTCCGGCCGGGGCAAACGCGACCTCGGCATCGCAGCCGAGGCTCATCTTTATCATGGCGCCAATCACCGTCGAGCCGAAGCCCTGGCGCGTTGGTTTTTCGACCGGCGGGCCGCCGCTCTCGATCCACGACATCGTGAACCGCCCGTTGCCCCCTGCGTCTGACGCCAAGTTCCAGCCGATCTCCACGCGGCCCGCCTCGTTCGACAGCGCGCCGTATTTGGCGGCGTTGGTGGCGAGTTCATGCAGGGCCATGCCAAGCGACTGAGACGCCGATGCCGTGATCTCGACCGGCGGGCCGTCCAGCGTCACACGGGTGTCGCGCGTATCGCCGAAGTGGGAAAGCTGCGAGCGGATGAGATCACCAAGCGGCACGGCCTTCCATTCGCTCTCAACCAGCAAATCCTGACTGGCGGCGAGCGCCCGGATGCGCTGGCCAAAACCCTCGATGAAATCCCCCGGCCGCGTCGCAGCAGTTTGTTTGGCGATCGCCTGAACAAGACTCAGCATGTTCTTCGAGCGATGGTTGACCTCGCCCATCAGCAGCCTGATGTGCTCCTCCTGACGCTTGCGCTCAGTGATGTCGCGGGATGAAGCCATCAGCCGTCTCGGTCCGCCGTCGCTGCCGGGGATTGAGGTCACACTCACATCCCACCATTTGAGTGTGCCTTTCATCGTCGGGCACAGCCCAGTGAACCGGCCGACGCGGCCGGCCAAGGCTTCGGCCCAGGCGGCATCGACCTTGGCGCGCTCCTCTTGCGGCCAAAGCACAGGCCAACGCAGGCCGCACACGGTGTCGAATTCGTCGATCTCCATGCAACTCTGCCCGTTGACATTCATCCGGAGCAGAGTCCCGGCGGCATCGAAGAGCTTCACGCAATCGGGGCTCGCCTCGAAAACGGCCCAACTGAAGGCTTCGCTCTTGCGCAGCGCCGCCTCCGCATTCTTCCGCTCGGTAATCTCCTCTGCGACAACGCTGATGCCGGTTACCACGCCGCTCGCATCTTTCCTCGGCACCCATCGCGCCATCCAATGACTCATTATGCCGGGTTTGGATTTAGTCATGCCAGACAATTCGGTGACAACGACCAGCTCGCCGGTTGCGAAGACCTGCGCCGCGATGCGTTCAAACTCATCCGCGATTTCGGGCAGGACCTCTCGAACGGTTTTGCCGATATGTGCTTCAGCCGTAATGCCATTAGCCTCAGCCAGGTGCGCGTTGATCCGTTGGTAACGCAGCTCCTTGTCAAGAACACACAAGCCGATGGGCGCATTGGTATAGATCGAAGCGATCTCGTCAGCATCTCTTCGCGATCGCGCCTCGCTCTCCTGCAACGCCAGTTCCGCACGCTTGCGCTCGGTGATCTCGAGCGCGACGCCGATAAACTGGCGCGCTACACCGCCTTCATCGCGCAAGAAGACGGTGTCGGTACTCAGGTACCAGCGCCATTCACTTGCTCTGTCCTGCATCCGGTATTCGAACGTGGCCGTTGCGCCGGGATCGAGCGTCCGAATGCGGGCGATGTGTTCCTGGAAGCCTTGTCGATCGTCGGGATGCATCAGGTTTGGCACCATGTCGGCGCCCATGCCCGCAATCTCCTCGCTGCTGTATGTCTGCTCCGCTGTGTTATTGACAAAAACGACGCGGTTTTCATCCAGATCGAAAATGTACAGGACTCCGGGCAACACACTGAAGATGCCATCGAGAAAGTTCTGGCGCTCGCGCAATTCAGCTTCCGCCCGCCGGCGCTCGGTGATGTCGCGGACGTTGCACTGAACGACGGAGTGGCCATTTTCGTCATAGAGATTGGCCACCACCTCGACGTCCCGAGGTCCGCCCTGGCGGGTTTGCAACGGCAGGTTTTCGTAGCGG
>JBKJQU010000305.1:0-4788 GCA_046594995.1 Aestuariivirga sp. | reverse complement strand
CAAGCTTTTCACCAAGAGCGTGAAGACGCGCGAGGAGGCGAAGGATTTCTTCCGGCAGAAGGGCGAGCTGTTCAAGGTTGAACTGGTCGACGCCATACCGGGCAACCAGGACATCAAGTTCTACGACCAGTTCAACCTTGAACAGTTCGCCCTTCTGCCGGAAGAAATCCTTCGCCTCCTCGCGCGTCTTCACGCTCTTGGTGAAAAGCTTGTCGCGCTGGATGATCTCGCGCATCTTCTTCTCGATCGCGGCGAAATCCTCGGTCGTGAAGGGCTCGTTGCGGAAGAAGTCGTAATAGAATCCGTTCTCGATCACGGGGCCGATCGTCACCTGCGTGCCGGGGAACAGTTCCTGCACCGCTTCCGCCAGCACATGTGCCGCATCATGGCGGATCAGTTCGAGGGCTTCCGGGTCATCGCGCGTCACGATCTTGAGCGTCGAATCGCCTTCGATCGGATCGGCCAGATCGACAAGGGTGCCGTTCACCACGGCGGCGACGGCTTTTTTCTCGAGCGATTTTGAAATCGAAGCGGCCACGGCCTGCGCGGAAATCCCCCGTTCAACGTCGCGCTTTGCGCCGTCGGGGAACGTCAAGGTAATCATCATGTCCTCCTGCTCACTCCCGCGCACCGGTGCGGGTAAGCGATATCAAGTGTTTAGCTTCTGCTGGCGCAGGCATAGGGGGCGCGCGGACAAGGGTCAAGCCCGCACTCCCGACGCTTCGCACCGTCAGCCAACCTGAAGTTGCTGTTGCATACTAGCCACTTTTCTCAAACTGCAGAAGTCAGCTCGCAAAGGACGGTTGTCGCAGAAACAACAATCAATTATGCTGGAGGACAACGGCGCAAAAAGTTTCAAAAGGGTGATGGGTATGAAAAGAATTTTCCTTGCGGCCCTTACGGCGGTGGCCCTCCAGGCCTCCGCTGCAACCGCCGCAGATATGAGCACTGAATCGGCTTTCGACTGGTCCGGCTTTTACCTGGGCTTGAACGCCGGCTACGGTTTCGGCGGCGACGATGAGGTCGGCCTCAACCCTGTATACGGCGAGATTGGCGACCTTGGCTTGAGTGGAATGTTTGGCGGCATCGGTGCCGGCTACAACTTGCAGATCGATCAGATCGTTCTGGGCGTCGAAGGCGACGTGCAGCTTTCGGGCATTTCCGATGATGACGACAATGGCGGTTTCGACATCAGTTCCGACACCAATTACTTCGGCACGCTGCGGGCACGCGCCGGCTTCGCGTTCGACCGCACACTGATCTATGCTACGGGTGGTGTTGCCTTTGGCGGCTTCGATTATGAAGTGAACGGCGGCGCCGCTCCTGCCGTGGATATCGACGAAAGCTTCTCGCGCTGGGGATACACCTTCGGCGGTGGCGTAGAATACGCGTTCGATGACGCGTGGAGCATCAAGGGCGAGTATCTCTACACCAGCTTCGGCAGCGAGAGACTTGAGGATAACGGCCAGAAGACGACCGCCACGCCTGATTTCCATCTTCTCCGTGTTGGCGTGAACTACAGCTTCTGATTTCCAACCACAGCACAAATAGGGGCGCTTCTTCAGCGCCCCTTTTTTGTTTGCAGCAAAATACACCAGATCGGTAACCACCGCTTAAGGTCTGCATAACCCGCCATTAACCTTAACGCGTCATGATGATCCCGAACGTTGAGTTAACTATAGTTCGGGGTAACAAATGAAATCGTCCTTCCTGCGTCTCGCAATCCTGGCCTCGGTGATGGTACCGGCGGCTTCCGCTCTCGCCGCCGATCTCGATCCGCCGCCGCCGGTTGACGATCTTCGCCCTGCCACCTACGACTGGACCGGCGCCTTCGTCGGCGTCATCGGTTCGGTGGTTTCGCTCGAAGGCCACTACGACAAGATCCCGGACTGCCTTCCCAACGATCCAATCTGCGGCCCGGTCGATCCCGAGATGAGCGGCACCGGCTACATGGGCGGCTTCATGGCCGGCTACAACTATCAGATCAATGATTTCGTGGTCGGTATCGAGGGCGACTATCAGTGGGGCGGCGATCTCGCCGACAACGACGAACCAGCCGAACTCACCTACATGAACTTCAACAGCATGGCCACAATCCGCGGCCGCGCCGGCATGGTCTTCGACAACACCCTGCTCTACGTCACCGGCGGCTGGGGCTTCATCGAAACCGAGTTTGGTGGCGAAGTCGGCCCGATCAATGCCAGCACCGACAGCTCTGAAACTCAGTGGATCAATGGCTATGTCATCGGCGCCGGCATGGAACACGCCTTCAGCAACAACATCCACGCCCGCCTCGAATACCTCTACATGGATGCGCCCGGCGCAAGCTACCGCCTGGAAGATTCGAATGGCTTCGGTGGCGACGTCGACATGCACTTCTCCGGCATCCACTCGATCCGCGCCGGCGTGAGCTATAACTTCAGCATGTAAGGCTGAAATCAGACATGACGATCAGGGGTCCCTTCAAGGGGCCCCTTTTTCATCGCCGGGTTCAGGCATCCGCCACACCGGCCCACGATAGACGTCAGGCACCGGATCGAAACCGCTTTGCCCCCAGGGGTGGCAGCGGCAGGCCCGTGCGAAGCCCATGGCAAGTCCCCGCCCCGGGCCATGTTTGCGGATGGCGTCGCTGGCGTATTCGGAACATGTCGGTAAATAGCGGCAGCGACGGCCAATGATCGCCGATAGTGTTAGCTGATAAAATCTGATGAGTGTGAGCAGAATGGCTTTCATGGCACGGATGAACATATAGGGGCACGCGATGGCAGAGGCAAAACCCAATATTCTTTTCGTGATGGCGGACCAGCTGGCCGCGCAGTTCCTGCCCTTTCACGGCCTTCCGCTGGTTCAAACGCCGAACCTTTCGCGCCTCGCGGCCGAAGGTGTCGTCTTTGAGAACTGCTACTCCACCAGCCCGCTTTGCGCGCCTGCCCGTGCAACCGTGATGAACGGCCTGCTGCCCTCGCGCACCGGCGTCTACGACAATGCCGCCGAGTTCCCCTCCTCCATCCCCACCTGGGCGCATTACCTGCGCCTTGCCGGCTACAAGACGTGCCTGTCCGGCAAGATGCATTTCGTCGGGCCTGACCAGCTTCATGGGCTTGAAGAACGCCTCACCACCGACATCTACCCCGCAGACTTCGGCTGGACGCCGGACTGGCGCCTGGCGCAGGAACGCATTGACTGGTGGTACCACAATATGACCAGCGTCCTTCAGCCGGGCATCGCCGAGATCACCAACCAGCTTGAGTTCGACGACGAGGTCGCCTTCCTTGCCATCCGCAAGATCTACGACTACGTCCGCTTCGAGGACGATAAGCCTTTCTGCCTGATGACGTCCTTCACCCACCCGCACGACCCCTATGCGGCGCGCAAGAAATTCTGGGACCTCTACCGCGACGAGGACATCGACCTCCCCAAGGTCCCCCGCATGGACCGCGCCGCCCTCGATCCGCATTCGCAGCGCCTCTATGACGTCTCGGCGATGGACGATTATACAGTGACGGAGGCCGACCTCCGCGCCGCGCGCCACGGTTACTACGCCAACATTTCTTACGTCGATGACCTCATAGGTCAGATGATCGCAGCGCTGGAAGCCACTGGAAAGCTTGATAATACCGTCATTGTCTTCACCTCCGACCATGGCGATTTTCTGGGCGAGCGCGGCTTGTGGTACAAGATGTCATACCTTGAACCCTCGGCCCATGTGCCGCTGCTCGTCTGGTCACCAAAACGCTTCGCTGCCCGCCGCGTGACCGAACCCGTAACGCTTGCCGACATCCTCCCGACCCTGACGGCAATAGGAAACGAGGGTGCGGCGGCGCTCGCAAGGCCGGTTGATGGCCGCTCGCTTTATCCCCTGCTCCTCGGCGCCAAGGAAGATCCCTCCGGCACCGCATGGTGTGAATACCTGGCGGAAGGCGCCGTCGCGCCCATCTACATGCTGCGGCGTGGGCCTTGGAAATTCATCCACTCACCCGTCGATCCCGACCAGCTTTTCAATCTTGTCGATGATCCAACGGAACAGGTCAACCTCGCATCGAAGCACCCGCTCGGACTGCAGTTCCGCGCCGAGGTTGAGGCGAAGTTCGACATTCCGCGCATCCACAGGCAAGTGCTCGAAAGCCAGCAGTCGCGCCTTATGATGTTTGAGGCATTGAAGCGCGGCCACCACTTCCCGTGGGATTTCCAGCCGCTGCGCGATGCCTCCGAGCAGTATACGCGCAACCACATGAGCGTCACCGAGCGCGACCTGAAATCCCGCTTCCCCCAGGCACCCGATATCGAGGACAAGCGGCGGCTTTGAACTCTTCTCGCAGTTAAAGAGAAGAGCCATCCTTGCGGGTGAAGGAGAACTTGTAATCCGACTTCACCGCCTTCAGGTCCACATCCGGATAATGCGCCACTTCCGAAGCCGAGCGTGTGCCGACTTCGAGATAAGTAGCAGGCACACTGGTCCTGTTGATCAGGCAGTGCCCGTTCGGAACTCCGGCTTTGAACCCTGAGCACATTCCGGGTGTCAGCAGGTGCTCGCCCTCGTCATCGTGCAGGATGATCTCGCCCGAGAGCACATAGATGAACTCGTCTTCCACCTCATGCCAATGCCGGTGGGCAGACATGGCGCCGGGTTCGAGCGTCACATGGTTCACACCATATTGTGTCAGTCCGAACTTGTCGCCCAGCACGCGCTTGGCGCGGCCGGCCACGGCCTTGGCCAACGCCGGCGGATAATTCGACCCCACCCGAGGCGCCACCGTCGATGCTTCAAGATATGCGGATGGCTTCTCA
>JBKJQU010000354.1:0-6690 GCA_046594995.1 Aestuariivirga sp. | reverse complement strand
CACCACGCCCGATATGGCGATCCGTCATAATGTTCAACAAGAGGGTGAGATGGCAGCAGATACCACGGCAGCCGCGGGCGCCCCGATTGACCCGGCCTCCGCGCAATCCCACCCGTTCCAGGCGGAAGTCGCGAAGCTTCTTCATCTCATGGTCCATTCGGTCTATTCCGACCGGGATGTGTTCCTTCGCGAATTGATCTCGAACGCAGCCGACGCGCTGGACAAGCTGCGCTACGAGGCCATCGCCGCCCCCGAACTGCTGGAGGGCACGCCGGACCTTAAGATCACTATCACACCGGACAAGGAGAAGAAGACGCTGACCATCGCCGACAATGGCATCGGCATGAGCGAGCAGGAACTTGTCGACAACCTCGGCACCATCGCCAAGTCCGGCACGCAGGCCTTCATGGAAAAGGCCGGGGCCTCGCAGGGCGATGTAAACCTCATCGGCCAGTTCGGCATTGGATTCTATTCGGGCTTCATCGTTGCCGGACAAGTCGATGTCATCTCGCGCCAAGCGGGAGCAGACGACGCCTTCATGTGGTCGTCTGAAGGCACGGGCAGCTTCACGGTGACGCCAGCGGAATCGGCCTCACGCGGCACATCCATCGTGCTTCATTTGAAGGACGATGCGGCGGAGTTCCTCGAGGACTGGAAAATCGAAAGCGTGGTGCGCACCTATTCGGACCATATCGCGCATCCAATCATGCTGGCTGTTGCTGCAGAAGAGCCGCGCCAGATCAACACGGCAAACGCCATTTGGACGCGTCCGAAGTCCGAGATCACGGCGGAGCAGCACAAGGAATTCTTCGGCCACACCGCCGGCATTTATTCCGACCCGGCGATCACGATTCACTACCGTGCTGAAGGCCGCAACGAATATACGGTCCTTCTTTATGTGCCGGGCGAGCGGCCCTTCGACCTTTATGACCCGGAGCGGCGCGGGCGCCAGAAGCTCTACGTGCGCCGCGTCTATATTGCCGACGACGTGGAAATCCTTCCTGCCTACCTGCGCTTCGTGCGTGGCGTGATCGATTCTGAAGACATGCCGCTCAACATCTCGCGCGAGATGCTGCAGAACAATCCGCAGGTTGCCGCCATCCGCAAGGCAGTGACCAACAAGGTCCTCAGCGAGTTGAAGAAATGCGCCGAGAATGACGAGGCGGCATTCAGGAAGATCTGGGAGGTTTTCGGCCCGGTCATCAAGGAAGGCCTCTATGAGGACATGGAGCGGCGCGACACGCTCTATGACATCGCCCGGTTCCGTAGCACCAAGGGTGAGTGGGTGAGCCTCAAGGATTATATCGCGGGCCTCAAGGAAAACCAGACGGCGATCTATTACCTGACGGGTGAGGATGACACGAAGGCCAAGGCCAGTCCACAGCTCGAAGGCTACAAGGCGCGCGATGTTGAAGTGCTGCTGCTGACAGACCCGGTCGACTCCTTCTGGGTTCGCACCGCGCTGGGCTTCGATGGCAAGCCCTTCAAATCGGTCAGCCAAGGTGCTGCCGACCTTGACCTGATCAAGCTGAAGGACGACGCGAAGCCGCAGACGGTCGATGATGCCTCCACCGCAACATTGATCACCGCGATGAAGCAGGCACTGGGGAGCCGCGTACAGGATGTGCGGAGTTCGAAGCGGCTGACGGATAGTGCCGTCTGCATCGTGAATGACTCAGCGATGGACCGTACGCTGGAGAAGCTCTTGTCTCGGCAAAAGGATTCAGGCGTTTCGATCTCGGCGCCGATCCTCGAGATTAACGCGGGTCATCCCTTGCTGCAGGCACTGGCAAAGTCCGCCACTGAAAAGGGTGCGGCCTCGATCGAGGATGCCGCACAGCTTCTGCTCGACCAGGCCTTCATCATCGAGGGCGAGCAGGTGCCTGATCCGGCCGCGTTTGCGAAACGCATGGCGGATGTGATGACAAAGGTCTTTGCCTGATTTCTGCGAGAATGCACCCCGGTCGGGATCGGGGTGCAGCACTGTATCATCTCCGCAACAGTGCGGCATAATATCCTCCGTACACTTCCTTACATTCAGAATCGATGATACCCACACTCCTGCATTCAATCACGCAGAGGAGTTAGCCATGGGGATTCATTTTACGCGACGCTGACTCCGGGCCGCTTTTGAGGCTCAGGCCTCCAGCGGTTAGCGTATTCGCGCTTCAGGCGCTTTCGATACATCACCAAACTGAATTGCAGGCTTGAGGCCTTGGCGTTTTGCGCGCGCCTCCTGGCATGCAGAAATTTTCATGTACGCGCACGAGTCTGAAAGGCTCCGTGTCTCGCGATGGAGACGCTCATGTTCTCTCTCAAGTTCGACCTGCTGTTTCCCAGCCTCGGTCTGGCCAAGGCGACTGCAAATAAACTCAACACGACACTGAGGCGGCCCACACCGCCCGCCGACCCGCGCGAATTGCAGCGCATGCGGGATGAACTCCGCACCGCGCGCGAAAAAGTGCGGATGCAGGTAACGGGCGGGCGGCATCTGTTCCTGTGATGCCGCCTCTGCTAGCTTATCTGCATGAGCAGGATTGAAACGGATGTGATTGTGGTGGGCGCCGGCATGGCCGGTGCTGCCGCCGCGCTGAAACTCGCGAAGGCGGGACAGCGCGTGAAACTCATCGAAGCGCGCGACCGCTGCGGCGGCCGCGGCTTCCTGCGCAAGTATAATGGCGATGCTGCAGAACTGGAATTCGGCGGTGCATGGATCACGCCATGGCACACCCGCATCCGTGCGCTGGTGCCGGAACATGGCCTGTCCGTGAGGCCGCGACATCCAGTGACCAACCGCCTGTGGCTGCGCGACGGCCAGGTCTGCAGCAATGGTGCTGCATCATCCGGGGACGTTATCGCGCATGAGCGCGCGATTGCACGCGTCGCAGCCGATTCGATCCTGCTCAAGAAGGGATCAAGCGAGAACGAGAAGGGCGAAGGCTTACGCGGCATTTCATTTGCCGCTTACCTCGACCGTCTCGGCGCGCCGAAATCGACGCGCAATCTGTTCTCGGCCTGGTGGACGGTCTCCGGGAATGGCGATCATACTCTGGTCGCGGCCAGCGAGTTCCTCGCAAGTTGTTCCTATGACAATGGCTTGGCCGAGGGCATGATCAATTTCTGGAGCGATACTGTGGTTCCCGGCATGGGTGCGCTTGCCGAAGCGATGATCACGGCGTCTGGTGCGGAGCGCATCCTGTCCGAGCCCATCACCCACGCCGTACGCGTGGCCGATGGTGTGCAGGTAGCGAGTGCGACGCGAATCCATCAGGCAAAGGCTTGCGTATTGGCGCTTGGCGTAAACCAGCTGAAGAAGATTCATTTTTCGCCCGCACTGCCGCAGGCCAAGCGCGACGCCATTGCCATGGGACATGGGGGACGCTCATTCAAGCTGTGGATAAAGAAGGAGGGCGTTCCCGTCGGCATGCTTGTGACGGGAGATGGCAGCGGTATCGAGTTCGCGTTCGCAGAGCGCATGGCTGAGGATGGCGCGACGCTCATCGTGTGCTTCGGCTTGATCAATGACGAGAACCGTCCGGGCGATCCGCAATGGGTGCGTGAGCAGTGCTCACGGCTGTTCCCCAATGCGCGCATGGTTTCCTATGACTGGCACGACTGGGTGGACGATCCCTTCGCGCGCGGCACCTGGGTTGCGGCACTCGCGGGCCACGAAGATGGATTGGAAAACGCCAACTGGCAGCCGGAAGGCTCCATCGCCTTTGCATCATCGGATTATGCGCGAGAGCAAGCCGGATGGTTCGAAGGGGCTGTCATCGCGGGCGAGGACGCGGCGGACGCTGTGCTTAAGCTTTAGCCGAAGAGCTTGCCGAAGACATCCATCGAGGTGTTGGCACCGCAAATGATGACGCCGACTCGCTCGTCCTTCTCCGGCCTGTAGGCACCGGAAAGAAGGGCGGCGAAAGCTGCGGCACCGCCCGGTTCCGTCACCAGCTGCTGCTCGCGCCACAGCCTGCGCTGGGCTTCACGGATATCATCGTCAGAGACGAGAACAACATCGGCGACATGATCCCTCGCGATTTCGAACATCAGCTTGCCAACCGTTGTTGCGCCAAGCGAATCGGTTGCAAGGCCCGAGGCCTTCACGGCCACGCGCTCGCCTGTGGCCATTGTGGCGTGAAGCGTGTTGCAGGTTTGTGGTTCGACGCCGACGATCTTCACATTCGACTGATACCAGGCTGCGATGCCGCCGATGAGGCCGCCGCCCCCCACGGCCACCAGCAGCGTATCGATGCCCGGCGCCTGGTCCTCGAGTTCGCGGGCGAGCGCGCCCTGGCCTTCGAGCGTGGGCACCGCGTCATAGGCGTGAACGCTGACTGCACCGGTTTCGGCGATCCAGGCCTCGCAGAGTGCCAAGGCCTCGCTGTAGGTGGCGCCCTTCTGCACGATCTCCGCACCGTAGGATGCAATGCGCTGGACCTTCGCGGGAGAAGAGATTTCCGGGACGAAAATCTTCGCCTTGTGCCCCAACTGGCGCGCGGCAAAAGCGACAGCCGCGCCGTGATTGCCGCCAGAAGCCGTGGCCACGCCTGCGCTTCCGGCTTCGGATTGCACAAGCGCGTTGAAGGCGCCGCGCGCCTTGAAGCTTCCCGAATGCTGAAGCAGTTCGAGCTTCAGAGTCACGGGTTGTGAGACGCCTTCGACCATTATCTCCATCACCGGCGTACGCCGGATGAAGGGCGCAATGCGATGCGCGGCCTTCGCGATGTTTTCTCTTGTGATACTCATTCTGCAGGCGCCACGTGGACGAGCTTGTCCGACTTGCCGCCAAAGACCTCGTCGTAATAGCGCTTCTGCGCCTGGGCGGCGGTCAATGCATTGCGCATCAGGATCGAGACGGTGACGGGGCCAACACCGCCCGGAACAGGAGTGATCCAGCCCGCGGTTTCAGCGCACGCATCATAGTCGACGTCGCCCACGGTGATGTTCTTTCCGTTCTCTTCGATCTGATTGATGCCGATGTCGATCACCGCCGAGCCCGGCTTGATCATGTTGGGCGTGATGAAGCGCGGCTTGCCCACGGCCACGAAAATCGCATCCGCTGCGCGTGAGTGAACCGCGAGGTTCCGCGTCATGTGATGGCAGACGGTGACGGTGGCGCCCTCCGCCATCAGCAGGAAAGCGATGGGCTTGCCGACGATTTCGGAGTGGCCGATGACCACGACTTCGAGGCCTTCGAGCTTCAGCCCCGTGCGCCTCAGGAGTTCGACGGAAGCCGCAGCGGTGCAGGGGGCGAGCGAGGTATCGCGATAGACGATATTGCCGATGGACGCGGGGTGCATGCCTTCCACATCCTTCAGCGGATGGACGGCCGTCTGCAGCTCGCGGATGTCGAGGTGCTTTGGCACCGGGCGCTGGATGATGACGCCGGTGACGCGGGGGTCGGTGTTCAGCGCCTGCAGGATGCCCAGCAATTCGAGGCGGGAGACCTTCTCGGGCAGGTTCCGCTCCTCGAACATGATGCCGGCCTTCCCGGCGCCACGCGCCTGATTGCGCACATAGAGGCTGACGGCTGGAACATCGCCGATGGTTATGGAAACGAGCTTCACGGGCCAGCCCTGGCTTGCCAGCTCCTCGACGCCGATGAAGGCGGCGCGGGTGATTTCTTCGGCGACGGGCTTGCCCAGCAGGGCGTTGTGACGGATTGTGGATTGCATGGTCATGATGGAGCGCCTTTTGTCATGCGTTGATCTCCATGCGCAAGCCCTTCGCGTCGATGGCCGGCTCGGCGGGGAATCTCACCGACGTGCGGTTGAGGATGCGCCGCGCGCTCCACGCGCAGGCGCAGGCGTCCAGCAGGTCATCGGCGCCGACGTCGCTTCGCCGATAGGATGCAGGGGGAAGGGAGTCGAACGGGAAGCCTGCTGCCAACAGCAGGTTGCGGCGCAGTGCTAGACCGGGTGGATGCGGACTGCCCTTCGCTTTCTTCGGCAACGAGAGGGCCGCTTCACCGTTCATTGCCCAGAAGGCCAGTTCCGGATGAACCTCGAAGACGCGGGACTGCAACTCAGGCGTCATCAATGCATCGATCTCGCGCATCTTGGGGAAAATGTGGAAGATCTGCTTCGAAATCTTCTTCGGCGGATCGGAGTGCAGAAGATTGGCGGCGCAGGCCCCGCGATAATCCTCGCACATTACGGCAGGACGTGCGGGAACGGAGAACACGCTCGATTGTCTTTCACCCAGCCGCGACCGGACTTCGCGTTCCGCGGTGCGGCCTGAGGTTTGCAGAAAGCCGATCGGCATATCGATAGCGATAATCGCGGCATCGAGTGACAGCACTTCCGTGAAACTGCGGCAGAGGTGATGCGTGAGGCAATCGCCCCAGCGCACGGCGATCCAGCCGCCAGGACAGCCATCAACGCCAACGACAGGGGTCATGGGCCGTGAAGTGCGCCAGCGACGTCGAGCACCGGCGTTCCCGCGCTCATTGCGATGGCGCGGGCAAGCGTGGTCATGGCGTCGTCGAAGGCCAATTGCGGCGTGCCGTTGAGGCGGGCCGCGAGATAGAGGCCGCTGAGAAAATCGCCTGTGCCGTTGGGCACCGCCGGAAGCCTCGGCACGGTCACGCCCAGCGTTTTACCTTGCCCGACAAGCAGAGTGGCGAGATAGTCCCCGACCGAGGGAACCGATGTCGCCAGCACTTCGCTGATGCCAAGGCTTGCCGCAGCC
>JBKJQU010000196.1:0-5116 GCA_046594995.1 Aestuariivirga sp. | reverse complement strand
ACAATCACGTCATCGAAATCAACGACGCCGCTCTCAAGCGCTCTTGAGGGCGGCCGTCATCACGGCCTGTGCTTCCTTGGGGATGAACAGCGTGATGTCACCTCCCATCTTTGCAATCTGCTTCACCAGCGATGAGGCAATCATGCGGGTGGCGGGCGATGCGGCGAGGAAGACCGTTTCAATATCGGGCGCCATGGCGCCGTTCATCTGGCCCATCTGCACTTCATAATCGAAGTCGGACGCATCGCGCAGGCCGCGGATGATGAGGCCGGCATGATGGCGTCGGGCGGCATCAACGGCCAGCCCATCGAAGGTGGCAACGGTGATTTTCACGCCGGTATGTTCGGCGATGGGGCGGATGACGTCTTCCAGCAGTATGATGCGGGTTTCAGCATCGATCAGCGCCTGCTTGCCGTGGTGGACGCCGACCCCTAACACGAGCTTGTCCACCAGACGGGTGGACCGCGCGATGATGTCGAGGTGACCGTAGGTGACGGGATCGAACGAGCCGGGATAGAAGCCTGTGCGTGCCATGATCCTATCATTAGTCGCATCATCCTCCTGCCGCAACCTGTCAGCAGTTTTCAGTAAGCTTTTCGCAACAACAGGAGCAACTTGATGTCAGACGAAAATCCATCCTGCATTTCGCACGTCTCGCTTGGAACCAATGATTTTGCGCGCGCCAAAACGTTTTATGCCCGCGTGCTGGCGACAATCGGCTGCAAAGTGATCATGGAGCATCCGGGCGCTGTAGCCTTCGGGAAGGTCTATCCCGAATTCTGGATCGCCGCACCTTTTGATGGAAAACTGGCAACCGTGGGGAATGGCGTACATGTCGGCTTTATGGCAGCCTCGAGAACGGAAGTGGAGGCGTTTTTCTCCGAGGCCATTGCTGCGGGCGGCGCACCCGATGGAGATCCCGGCCACCGCCATGAATATGGCGAGCCGTACTTCGGCTGCTTCGTCAAAGACCCGGATGGCAACAAGATCGAAGCCACGTTCTGGGACATGGAGTTAGCCCGAAAACTCGGGATGGCGTGAAAATTCAGAGCGCCCTCAATGCCATCCAGATGCCGCCGCCCATGAGGAAGCAGCCGCTGGCGATTTCGAGCGCGCGGATCCGAGAACGCGACAGGAAAGACCCTGCCCGGCCCGCCAACACCGCATAGAGCGTATCGCCAACCGCGGCGATCACCATGAAGGTGAGGCCGAGGAGTAGGATGTGCTGCATGGGATCGCCGCCGGGAACGATGAAAGGTGGGATCATGGCACCGAAGAGCACAAGCATTTTCGGGTTCGAGATGATGACGATTAAGCCCTGCAGAAGGAAGCTGCCATTCGGGCGCGCACGATCAACCGCGATGGCAAGATCACCCTTCGAGCGGAACAGTTTGATCGCCAACCAGATGAGATAAGCCGCACCGGCATAGCGCAGCACGTCAAACCAGATGCCCATCACCTGGATGGCGGCACCGAGGCCCAGCGCGGCGATGGCGAGCCATACGAGAAAGCCTGCTTGCGTGTGCCTGCCACATTCATCATACTGGCCTTCGCGCCATAGCGCAGGCTGTTGGCGACGATGACAGTGACGGTTGGGCCCGGAACGAGCGCTAGTGCGGCAGCTGCGGCGCAAAAGGCGATGTAGGATTCGAGCGTCATAGAAACATCTTCAGCGACGGCCAAGCTAGCCACAATCCGGCAATCACCAGCAAGCCTCCCGAGAGCCAGTCGATCCATTTCAAGCGCTCGCCCGAGAGGAACTGCTTTGCCTGCCCCGCCAGCACGGCGAGCAGGCTTCCGGCACCTGCGCTGATCGTCAAAAAGATGGCCGAAAGGACAAGAATTTGCGCTGCCGCGGGGCGGGCCGGATCGACGAACGGCGGCAGGAAAGCCGCGAGGAACAGGATCACTTCCGGGTTTGCCACCGCGACGAGGAAACCATCACGGAAGAGTTCGCCGGTCGGATTCTCGCCATACTTCGATATCTGCCCGGCATGCCGTAGCCGCGAAACGCCAAGCCAGGTCAGGTAGATGGCTCCGCCAAGCCTGATCCAATCGAACCAGGTGCGCATTGTATCCGCAATCCATGACAGGCCGAAACCAACGATGGTGAGCAGCAACAGGAAGCCGACGACATTTCCGGCGACCGAGACGAGGCCGCCGCGCACGCCATAGCCAACCGAATTCGCCACGATTACCGACATGGCGGGGCCCGGCTTCAGAAACAGCAGCGCGCAGGCACCGGCGAAAGCGAGTAGAATTTCAAGCGGCATGAGGTTTAATGGTCAAGACCGTGATGGATTGCACGAGGGCCCTCATCCGCCCTTCGGGCACCTTCTCCCACGAAGACGCGGGTGAAGGCGGATCGTCTCCAGCGCCTTCTCCCGTGCCCGGGACTGACCCGGGTATGGGAGAAGGTGCCGACAGGCGGATGAGGGCCTCCGGCCACAAGCCGTCAGGTGGAGGCGTCATCCTCAACTTCCTCCGTAATATGCTCGACGGAGACGACATGCTCATCGTCCGCCACGTCGATGACGATGACACCTTGCGTCGAACGGCCGGCTTTCCGGATGTCGTGCACCGGGCAGCGAATCAATTGCCCGCCATCGGTGACGAGCATGATCTGGTCTTCATCATCGACGGGGAAACTGGCGACGAGCGGGCCATTGCGGCCGTTCACCGTCATTGCGACGATGCCTTTGCCGCCGCGGCCGGTTACACGATACTCATAAGACGAAGTGCGCTTGCCGTAGCCGTTGGACGACACAGTCAGGATGATCTGTTCGGCGGCTCCCATCTGGGCGTAGCGCTCCTGGCTGATGCGGATATCGGCTGTCGCTTCCTCATCGCTTGGTCCCTGCTCTGCTTCTTCTCCGGCAACGGCGCGGGACATCTTCAGGAAGGCGGCGCGCTCATCGGCTGACGCCTCGACATGGCGGAGGATCGACATCGAGATGACTTGATCACCCTCCTCCAGCCTGATGCCGCGCACGCCGGTTGAATCGCGGCCCTTGAAGACGCGAACGTCTTCGACGCAGAAGCGGATGCACTGACCTTGCGCGGTGGTTAGCTGCACATCGTCCGACGCGGTGCAGATCTCGACGCCTGCGATCTGATCGCCCTCGTCGAGTTTCATGGCGATCTTGCCAGCCCGGTTGATGCTTTCGAAATCCGACATCTCGTTGCGGCGGACGGTTCCGGACTTCGTCGCGAACATCAGCTGCATGGTGCCGCCGTTGGAGCCCTCTTCCGGCATCGGAAGTATGGTGGTGATGCGCTCGTCCTGCGCCAGCGGCAACAGGTTGATCAAGGCCTTGCCGCGCGCCTGCGGATTTCCCACCGGCAAGCGCCACACCTTCATGCGGTGGACCATGCCGGCCGACGAGAAGAACAGGATAGGCGTGTGCGTGTTGGCGACGAACAGCTTCGTCACGAAATCCTCATCCTTCATGCCAACGCCGGAGCGGCCCTTGCCGCCGCGGCGCTGGGCACGATAGGCCGAAAGCGGCACGCGCTTCACATAGCCAGCGTGGCTGACGGTCACGACCATGTCCTCGCGCTGAATGAGGTCCTCGTCCTCGACCTCTCCGTCGTTCTCCACAATTTCAGTGCGGCGGGGCGTGGCGAACTCGGTACGGATTGCGGTGAGCTCATCCTTGATGATGCCGAGCACGCGGGCGCGCGACCGCAGGATTTCGAGATACTCGGCGATTTCCAGCGCCAGTTTTTCAAGTTCCTCGGCGATTTCATCACGGCCAAGGGCAGTGAGGCGTGCGAGACGGAGTTCGAGGATGGCGCGGGCCTGTTCATCCGACAGGCGGTAGCTGTCTTCCGCACTGTGGCGCTGGCGCGGATCGGCGATGAGCGCGATCAGCGGGGCCATGTCCTTGGCGGGCCAGTCGCGCGACATCAAGGCTTCGCGGGCTTCCGCTGTATCCTTGGAACGGCGGATCAGGGCGATGATGTCATCGATATTGGCAACCGCGATGGCAAGACCGACCAAGATGTGGGCGCGGTCGCGTGCCTTGTTGAGCAGGAACTTGGTGCGCCGCGTGACCACTTCCTCGCGGAAGGCGATGAAGGCCTGCAGCAAGTCCTTCAGATTCAGCAACTCGGGGCGGCCGCCGGTAAGGCAGACGTTGTTGATGCCAAAGGTCGATTGCAACGGCGTGAAGCGATAAAGCTGATTCAGCACGATGTCGGCCATCGCATCGCGCTTGATCTCGATGACGACGCGCATGCCGTCGCGGTCGGACTCGTCGCGGATATCGGAAATACCTTCGATCTTCTTTTCACGCACCAGATCGGCGATCCGCTCGATCATCATCGACTTGTTCACCTGATAGGGGATCTCGGTGACGATGAGTGCATCGCGGTCTTTCCGGATTTCCTCGGTGCGGACCCTGGCGCGCATGACGACGGAACCACGGCCGGTGTGGAAGGCGGACTTGATGCCGGTGCGGCCCAGGATCATGGCGCCCGTGGGAAAATCAGGCCCGGGAATGATGTCAATCAGTTCTTCGATACTGACGGAAGGATTGTCGATGACGGCCATGCAGGCGCCAATCACCTCGCCCAGATTATGGGGCGCCATGTTGGTGGCCATGCCCACCGCGATGCCGCCCGATCCATTGGCCAGCAGGTTGGGGAAGCGGGCCGGAAGGACCGTCGGCTCGCGCTCGGAATTGTCGTAATTGGCCTGAAAGTCGACTGTGTTCTTGTCGATGTCGTCGAGCAACGAATGGGCCACCTTGGCCATGCGGGATTCGGTGTATCGCATGGCGGCGGGCGGATCGCCGTCTACCGAGCCGAAGTTGCCCTGCCCGTCGATCAGCGGCAGGCGGAGCGAGAACGTCTGTGCCATACGGACGAGTGCGTCGTAGATCGACTGGTCGCCATGCGGGTGATACTTGCCGATGACATCGCCGACGATGCGGGCGGACTTGCGATAGGGCTTGTTCCAGTCATAGCCGTTCTCGTTCATCGAGAACAGGATGCGGCGATGCACGGGCTTCAGGCCGTCGCGCACATCGGGCAGCGCGCGGCTCACGATCACGCTCATGGCGTAGTCGAGATAGCTTTTCTTCATCTCCTCTTCGATGGAGATGGGCGAGAT
>JBKJQU010000023.1:0-8942 GCA_046594995.1 Aestuariivirga sp. | reverse complement strand
GCGCAAATTCATCGTCGCCGATACGCCGGGGCATGAACAATATACCCGCAACATGGCAACCGGCGGCTCCACCGCCGATCTCGCCATCATCCTGATTGATACGCGCAAAGGCGTGCTCACCCAAACGCGCCGCCATACCTTCATCTGCACGCTGCTGGGGATCAGGCATCTGGTCGTCGCGGTGAACAAGATGGACCTGATGGGTTTCGACCAGAAGGTTTTCGCAAAGATCGAGGAAGACTACCGCGCCTTCGCCAAGTCCATCGGCGCCAGCGAGATCACCGTGATCCCCGTTTCGGCCCTGATGGGCGACAACATGATCATGCGCTCCACCAGCATGCCCTGGTATCATGGGCCAACCCTTATGGCGCATCTCGAAACCGTGCCGGTGGGTGACGATCTCGAGACCAGGCCCTTGCGTTTGCCTGTGCAATGGGTGAACCGCCCCGACCAGAATTTCCGCGGCTTCTCCGGCACGATCGTTCAGGGCACTGTGAAGCCGGGCGACCAGATCAAGGTGCTGCCATCGGCGCGCACCTCGACCGTCGAACGCGTTGTCACCTATGGCGGCGATCTTGCCGCCGGTGTGGCAGGCCAGTCCCTCACCATCACGCTCAAAGACGAGATCGACATCAGCCGAGGCGATGTCATCTGCGCGGCCAATGACCCCGTCGAAGTCTCCGACCAGTTCGAGGTCGAGATCCTGTGGATGAGCGACGAGCCAATGCTTCCCGGAAGGCCTTATCTCTTCAAGTCGTCCACCAAGACCGTGCCCGGCACGCTGGATGACCTCAAGTACAAGGTCAACGTCAATACCATGGAGCATGTGGCGGCAAAGACGCTGGCCTTGAACGAAATCGGCGTCTGCAATCTCGAACTCGATTCGAACATCGCCTTCGCATCCTACAAGGAGAACCGGCACCTCGGTTCCTTCATCATCATCGACCGGTTCAGCAACAACACGGTCGGCATGGGATTGATTCACTTCGCGCTCCGCCGTGCAGCCAACATCCACTGGCAGGCGATGGATGTGAACAAGGAATCGCGTGCGGCAATCGCCGCCCAGAAGCCGGCGGTGCTGTGGTTCACCGGCCTCTCGGGCGCGGGAAAGTCCACGATTGCAAACCTCGCCGAAAAGCAGCTTCACGCCGCAGGCCACATGACCTACCTGCTCGACGGCGACAACGTGCGCCACGGCTTGAACCGCGATCTGGGCTTCACCGATGCCGACCGCGTCGAGAATATCCGCCGCGTGGCGGAAGTCTCGAAGCTGATGGTCGATGCCGGTTTGATCGTGCTCGTGTCCTTCATCTCGCCCTTCCGGTCCGAGCGCATGATGGCGCGCGAGATGGTGGCCGATGGCGAGTTCATCGAGATCTTCGTCGATACCGCGCTGGCGGAGGCCGAAAAGCGCGACGTGAAAGGCCTTTATGCCAAGGCACGGCGCGGCGAAATCAAGCACTTCACCGGCATCTCGTCACCCTATGAGGCGCCCGAAAACCCGGAGATCCGCGTCGACACCACCAAGCTTACCGCTGAAGGTGCCGCCGATGCGATCGTCCAGCACCTGAGAGACACAGGCCGGCTGACCAAGGCCTGATGGAAAGCGATCTGCTCCCGCCCTGCATCACCGGGGCGGAGGCACCGCAGCCGGCTGGACCTTCTTTGCCCGCACCAGCAGGCCGTCGACGGGCACACCCAGTTCCAGCCGCTGTGTCTCGCGTGTGATCTGAACCTCGAACCCTGCATCGCCAAGGCAGCGCTCGACATAGGGCGCGCGATGATTGTAGCGGCCGTGCGGCTTGATTGCATAGGTAAGCGAGGGTTCGTCATCCTCTGATTCTTCGACGGTGAAGATCAGATGCCCGCCGCTTTTCAAGGCGCCCGCTGCGGCCGTGCAGAAATCCTCGAGCGCTCCGAAATAAACCAGCGTATCGGCGGATGCGATAAGGTCGAAGGCATCCGCCTTCCGCCGGAGATAGGCACAGAGTTCAGCCTTCTCCAGCACGTCATAGATGGCTTTCTCCCGCGCGTGCTTCAGCATGCCCTCGGAGAGATCGACACCCAGCAGACGCTTTGCAAAAGGTGCGAGCAAAGGCCCGCACAGTCCGGTGCCGCAGCCGGCATCCAGCACATCCAGCGAGTTATCCCTGGGCAAACCAAGTTCGCTTAAGGCCGCGGCGACGAGTTCAGGCGCGCGATACTCGAGCTTTGCGAGCTGTGTCTCGAAACTCCTCGCGAAGTGATCGAAAGTTTTTTCCACATAGGCGTCGGACGCGCGCGCCGGAACCTGTTGGCCGGGGATGGAGGCCAGCGCATGCAGCGCCAGCGGATCACCGGGATATTTCTCAAGCCAGTCGTGGCAAGTGGCGATGGCCTTGTCAAATTGCCCGAGATGGCAATAGGCGATGGCAAGCTTGCGCCGCGCCTCCGGATTTCCGGATTTCAGCGACAAGGTCATGCTCAGGCATGTGATGGCCTCCTCGATGCGACCCGCATTGCTGAGCAGCACTCCAAGATTATTGTAGGCGTCGGCGAAGTCCGGGCTGTAGCGAATGGCCTTGCGATAGCATTCCTCCGCCTCGGCGATCTTTCCTTCCAGGCGGAGCAATACGCCAAGATTGTTGAGCGCATGGGAATGAGAGGGATCGAGAGCCAGCGATTTCCGGTAGGCCGCGGCGGCCTGATCCAGCTTCTTCTGCTGTTGCAACACATTGCCAAGATTGCTGAGCCAGTCGGCGCGCTCTGGCGCAAGGGCAAGACTTTCCTCGATCATCGCCACGCCGTCTTCGCCGCGGCCCTGCTGGTGCGCCAGTATCCCGGCATAGTGCAGCGCCTCGGCGCGCACCGGCTCCAGCTTCAGAACCACACGATAAAGCTTGTTCGCCTTGTCAAGCTTGCCCGCCATATGCAGTTGCTTGGCATCGGCCAGCATATCCCCCGGAGAGCGGTCAGGCGAAGCGGCAGGCGGTTTGCTCATGTCGGGCCCTCGGCGCGGTGCTGTGCGAGCCTGACATAAAATCTGCCTTATGGAAACCCGGCGGTGCGCTCCGCGATCACGCCTTGCCGCGCGCAACCCCCGAAACGGCCACGCGCGCCAGCGCCACGATCAGGTCGGTCTGGGTAATGAGGCCCATCAGCCTGCCCGTTCCATCGGTGACGAGCGCGGCATGGGTGCGCCCATCGGAAAGCGGATCGACCAGCCGCAGGATGCTGTCATCGGGATAGATGGTGACGGCCTCCTCAACCACATCTGCCACCATCTTCGCGGGCCGATCGAGCTCGTGCAGCTCGACGACGCCGACCACTTGGCCAGCCTCATCTACCACCGGCAGAATGCGGAGGTCACGCGCCAGCAGCAACGCATGGGCCTCGGGCCATGTCGCATCGGCATGGATCGAAACCACGTCCCTCGACATGATGTCGTGACAGCGCGGAACCTCGCGCGTGCGGTCCAGCGCCACCAGTTCGGCACGCCGCAGCAGCTTGTGAAGATCATCGCGTGAAATGTCGAAGCTCTCGCCGCTCTCCGCGATGGCGGAATCGATGTCGGAGTCCGTCACCGCCACGCGAAGCTGCGGCGGCTTGTCCGAAGTACCGTGCGTCGTGGCCAGCACCAGTTTCGGCCGGTGCGGATAGGAATGCTTCGAAAACTTGTGGAACACCCAACCCAGCAACACCAGCACCAGCGAATTGAGCCCCACCGGCACCAGGGCGAAACTCAAGCCCGATGACAGCACGGCCGACCCTCCCAGCACGGCGGACAGTGCCACGGCGCCGCCTGGCGGATGAAGGCATCGCAGCAGCGACATGACGCCGATGGCAGCGGCAACCGCGATGGCCGCTGCGAATGCCACCTGGGGAATGAACATTGCCGCGATGACACCAACCAGTGCCGAGACGGTGTTGCCGCCCACGATGGACCATGGCTGCGCCAGCGGACTGGCGGGCACCGCGAACAGCAGGACGGCGGAGGCGCCAAGCGGCGCCATCAGCAGCGGAAGGCCAATGTCGTTTCCAACGGCGGCGCCGGAAATCAAACCGGCCAATGCAATACCCAGCAGCGCCCCGGAGCAGGCAATCGTCCGCTCCCGGAAGTTCGTGCCCGCCATGCGCGGCGTCAGGCGTTTCAACTGCTGAATGAGATCGCTTGTCATGGACGCTCAAGCTAGAGAAGCTTTGACCTTCGAGATATGCATATCCAGCAGGTCGAGCCTGTCATTGCCGAAATACAGCTTGGTTCCCGTGTCAACCGTAGGTACCCCGAACACGCCGCGCGTGATTGCTTCCTGCGTATTGTCATCAACTCTCTGTTTGAAGGCATCGCTTGCCGCAGCCTCGCGCACTGCCTGAGGATCAAGCCCCGCCTCTTCACCCCAGCGCGCCAGCTGATCGAGATCGGTGATGTCGGCCGCCTCCGCCCAATAGCCTTTCAGCAACCGCGTGACGAAGGCTTCAGCCTTCCCTTCATCCGCTGCCAGCAGGCAGGCCCGCAAGGCGCGTGAATTCCGCAGTGGATATTGCGGATGACTGCGAAGCGGCAAGCCCTGAACCTCTGCCCAGTCTGCGATGTCCTGCCGGAACCATGCAACGCGCGAAGGCGTGGCCTCCAGCGGTTTGACGCCATTGATCTGGTCCAGCAGCCGCGGCAGGTGCAGGGGCCGCCATGCGAGATCCAGTCTGTGCTTTCTTGCGAGGTCGCCAATGCGATGCGCGGCCAGATAGACCCAGGGCGAGTGCACATCGAACCAGAAGGTGAGTGTCATGGCAGCAACTCCATCAACCCGTCCATTGCCCATTGCCGCAGCTCCACCTTGCGGATCTTGCCGGATGGCGTCAGCGGAAAGCTCTCGACCTTGAACATCATTGCCGGCACCTTGAACTTTGCAATACGGTTCGCGCACAGCGCCTTCAGTTCCGATGCACCGGCACTGCCACTGAGCTTCACCGCGGCGGCGACGACCTCGCCATAATAGTCATCCGCCACGCCGAACACGGCAACCGAGGCAACGGCCTCATGCTCCTGCAGCACGTTCTCGATCTCGGCGGGATAGATGTTCTCGCCGCCGCGGATGATCATGTCACGCAAGCGCCCACCGGCGATGACGAGATGGCCATCCAGCGCGACATATCCGAGGTCGCCGGTGCGCAGCCACCCGCCGTCGATGATCGTTTCAGCGGTATCTTCGGGCATCCTGTGATAGCCCTCCATCACCATTGGCCCGCGCGCCTGGATCTCTCCGACGTCACCGGCCTTGCAGGGCTCGAGCGTCTCGGGATTGGCAATCCGCAACTCATATCCGGGCAACGCCGTTCCTGCCGTATCCCAGCGCAGCGGATCGTCCGCCTGCGGACAGGCGAACAGTGTCGCGCCCTCGGTCTGCCCGTAGACCTGGGCCAACCCCGGCATCGGAAATTCCGTTGCACAGCGCCACAACACATCCGGATTGCAATCCGCCCCGCCGCAACTCCCCGCACGGAGCGAGGAGAGGTCGTAGTCTTTCCGGGCGGGATGATCGAGCATCGCGAGGTAGGAGGTCGGCACGCCCGAGAGGAAGGTGCAGCGCTCGGCTGCAATCACGCGGAACATGTTCTCTGGGTCAAAACTCGGCACACCCACATAGGCCGCACCCTTCTGCAGGCAGCCGAGAAGATTCATGATGCAGCCCGCGCAGTGAAACAGCGGAATAATCGAGGTCCACCGGTCGCCCGCACGAAGGCCGAGCCTTGCAGCAGTGCCTGCCGCATTCATCATCATCGCACGATGAGACAGCAGCGCGCCCTTGGGAAATCCCGTCGTGCCGGATGTATAGAGAAGTGCTGCAACGTGCGTTGGTTCAGGTAAGGCGGCGGCAAATTCATGCCCCTCCGCAATCAGCTCCGGATAATCATGTTCCAGCGTGAACACGTGTTCGAGAAGCGGCAACTCAGACCGCAGGCTCGCGACATTTTCCAGGTAGGGATTGGAGCGATAACCCGTCGAACAGATCAGCGCGTTTGAATCCGACTGCTTCAAGGCATAGGCGAGATCGTCCTTCCGGTAATGCGTGTTGAGCGGCACGAAGACGGCGCTCATCGCGGCGCAGGCCATTTGCACCACGGCCCATTCCACCCGGTTCTCCGCCAGCAGTGCCACATGATCGCCAGCCTTCAACCCTCGCGCCGACAATGCCCCCGCCAGTGCCAGCACGTCATGGTGATACTGCCGGAAACTCAGCCGCGCGTTTTGGTGCGGAAACACCAGCGCTTCAGCATCGGGCCACATCTTCGCCGCATGTTGAAGTGCAGGCCATGGATGATCGAAACTCACTGCGCGCACCAGCCCCCGTCAGCGAGCAGGATCGTGCCGGTGACGAAACTCGCGGCATCGGACGCGAGGAATATGGCGGGGCCCACCATCTCATTGATCTCCGCCATCCGCCGCAGCGGTGTGCGCGCCACGATGTCGCGAGAGGCCTCCGCCAGATACGCCTGCCCCTCGTCCGTCATCGAATGATTGGTGTAGCCGGGGTTGAACGCATTGATGCGGATGCCATGCGGCCCCCATTCGGCGCTGAGCGAGCGGACCAGCATGTCGATGCCGCCCTTGGCCGCGCAATAGGGTGTGAGATCCTCGAACGCCGCGACCGATGCATTGGATGAGTTCATCACGATGGCGCCGCCCGTTCCTTGCGCCATGAACTGCCGTGCAGCGGCCTGCGCGGTGAGGAAATACGCGCGAAGATTTCCGCCGATAACGGTGTCGAATTCCTGCGGTGTGAAATCGATCGCCTTCTTCTTCACGTTCACGCCCGCATTGCACACGAGGATATCAAGCTTGCCATAACGGCTCACCGCCGCCTCGATCAGGCTCTTGCAGCCTTCAGGAGTCGAGACATCGGCCTGAAGCCCAAGCGTCTCGTGCCCCTTGGCGCGAAGTTCCTGTGCCGTTTTCTCCGCACCATCGGATGAGCGAGCGCAGCCCACCACAATGGCGCCCGCTTCGGCAAAACCAAGCGCCAGTTCACGGCCAATGCCGCGGCTTGTTCCGGTGATGACGGCGACCCGTCCGTTAAGATCGAACAGTTTCATTGTCATGTGTTTAGCGGCAGCCAAGATCGCTGAGAAGATCGGGCACGAAGCGTGCGAAGCGCCCCTCCTCGATCGATGCGGCTACTGCTTCCGTGTCGGTCGAGAATTCACGGTCCTCGTCACGTTTTGCGGCCTTCGAGCGGATCAGGGCATGAGCCTCTTCCAGCAGCGGGGACGAAGTCAGCGGCCGCCTGAAGTCGATCCCTTCCGCCGAGGCCATGAGTTCGATGGCGATGATGCGCGAAAGATTGGCATTCATAGGTCCAAGCCGCCGCGACCCATGCGTCGCCATCGAGACATGGTCTTCCTGGTTGGCAGACGTCGGTGCGGAATCAACCGATGCCGGATGCGACATCTGCTTGTTCTCGCTCATCAGCGCCGCCGCTGTGCATTGCGGAATCATGAAGCCGGAATTCAATCCCGGATTGCGAATCAGGAAGGGCGGCAGCAGCGAGATCGACGAATCGATCAGCGCCGCGATGCGCCTCTCGGACAGAGACCCCATCTCGGCCACCGCCATCGCGATGATGTCGGCGGCAAAGGCAACGGGCTCGGCATGGAAGTTGCCGCCAGACAGCACCGCGCCGTCCTCCGCGAAGACCAGCGGATTGTCGGACACCGCATTGGCCTCGATGGTCAGCGTGCGCGCGGCATTCGCCAACAGATCAAAGCAGGCGCCCATCACCTGCGGCTGGCAGCGGAAGGAATAGGGATCCTGCACGCGGTCGTCGCCTTCGAGGTGCGAGGCGCGAATGCCACTGCCAGCCAGAAGCCTGCGGTAATGCGAGGCGGCCAGCATCTGGCCGGGATGGGGCCTGAGCGCATGAATGCGCGGATCGAACGGTGTGTCGGACCCCATGACGGCATCGACCGACAGAGCGCCGGCCAGCACGGCTGCCTGAGCATTGCGCTCTGCCGCCACCAACCCATAAAGGGCGAGCGCGGTTGAAACCTGCGTGCCGTTGAGAAGGGCCAGCCCTTCCTTTGGCCCCAGCGCCACGGGCGCAATGCCAGCGGCGGCAAGTGCGGCAGCGCCTGATAATTTCTGCCCCTTCACCATTGCATGGCCTTCGCCAATGAGCACGAGGCTCATGTGGGCGAGCGGTGCCAGATCGCCCGATGCTCCAACCGACCCCTGCCCCGGAATGACGGGCAGCACATCCGCATTGATGAGGGCGGCGAGCGCTTCCATGGCGGCAAGCGAGATGCCGGATGCACCCTGCGCCAGCGCATTGAGCTTCATCAGCAGGATGAGGCGCGTAACGCTTGGGTCTAGTGTTGCGCCAACACCCGCCGCATGGCTGCGCACGATGTTGATCTGCAGCGTGTTCAGGTCCTTCGCGGCAATCCGAGTCTTTGCCAGCTTGCCGAAGCCGGTGTTGACGCCATAGATCGCATCGCCCGTGGCGAGCAGCCGCGTCACCGTTTCCGCACTGCGGGCGATAAGGCCGCGCGCCTTCTCTGACAATTCGACCCTGATTGGCCCGGCGAGAGCAGTGTGGATATCATTCAGGTCAAGTGGTCGCTCACCGATGCGGATCATTGGACAATCTCCTGATGGCGGCACGGAATCGCTGCCCGATCTGTTCTTCGTTGATGTGACGGCGGTCCTTCACGACATGGCGGCCGCCAACCAGAACGTCCTTCACCGCCATATTGCCGCTTGAGAATATCCACGTGTCCAGTGCGGCATCACGAGAGCGCCCGGTGAGCGAAGGGTGATCCTCATCCAGCACCATGATATCGGCCCGCAGCCCCGGGGCGATAGCGCCCACCGGCTGCGTCGTGGATTTTGCACCACCCCTTGCGGCAGCCTCGAACACGTTGCGCCCCGTCGATTGCCCCGGCCCGCCCGCCAGCGCATTGCGCGT
>JBKJQU010000466.1:0-12903 GCA_046594995.1 Aestuariivirga sp. | reverse complement strand
CTACACGGCGGTCGATGACTTCGGCAATATCATCAACCCGATGATCGTCGAGGGCCAGGTTCACGGCGGCATCGTTCAGGGCATCGGCCAGGCTCTCGCCGAAGGCTGCGTCTATGACAAGCAGTCGGGCCAGCTTCTGACCGGCTCCTACATGGATTACCAGATGCCGCGCGCGGCGAATGTTCCCAACTTCAACCTTGCCTTCACCTGCACGCCTTGCCCGAGCAATCCGCTTGGCATGAAGGGCTGCGGCGAGGCGGGCGCCATCGCTTCTCCGGCGGCGGTGATGAATGCGGTGACGGATGCGCTGGGCGTTCGCGACGTTGCCATGCCGGCCACGCCGCATGTGGTCTGGAAAATCATGCAACCCATGAAGAAGGCTGCTGAGTAAGACCAGCGGGAGGACGCACAAATGGAAAACTTCAATTACGTTCGACCCGCCAAGGTGGCGGATGCTGTCAAAGCCATGAAGAAAGCCAAGGACGGCAAGTTCATGTCCGGCGGCCAGACGCTGATCCCGACCCTGAAGCAGGGGCTCGCAGCACCGACCGACATCATCGATCTCGGCGGCCTGAAGAATACCGGCATCAAGATCGGCGGAAAGTCGGTTGTCATCCAGGCCGGCACCACGCATGCCGAAGTGGCGGGCAACAGGGACCTGAAGAAGGCGATCCCCGGTCTCTCCGCCCTGGCGGATGGCATCGGCGATCCCCATGTGCGCCACAAGGGCACGATCGGCGGTTCAATCTCCAACAATGATCCGGCGGCGGATTACCCTTCCGCCTGCATTGCGCTTGGTGCGACGATCCACACGTCGGACCGGAAGCTTGCCGCCGACAAGTTCTTCACCGGCATGTTCTCGACCGCGCTGAAGGACACCGAGATCGTGACAGCGATCGAATTTCCAATCGTCAAGAGATCGGGTTATGCCAAGTTCCCGAACCCGGCCTCGCTCTATGCCATGGTCGGCGTGTTCGTGGCGCAAGGTGCCGATGGTTCGTCTCGCGTGGCGGTGACGGGTGCAGGCCCCGGCGTGTTCCGCGTGCCGGAGATGGAGGCGGCGCTTTCGAAGAAGTTCGCGGCGGGTTCGCTTGATGGCATCGCTGTCAAGGCAAAAGGCCTCAACAGCGACATGCACGCATCGAACGAATACCGCGCGCATCTGATCACGGTCATGGCAAAGCGGGCCGTGGACGCGGCGAAGTAATCTTCACCGCTTGTGCATTTATGAACCCGCGGGCGCAATCTCGCGGGTTCTGTTTTTCGTAAAGGTTACCGATGACCCAGCTACCCGCCTCGATCGACGATACCGTCACGCTTCTCCGCTCCACCGGCTATATCGTGGGGCGCGACCTGGCGACGGTGGTGTTTCTCTCCCTCAAAATGGGGCGGCCGCTGTTCCTCGAGGGCGAGGCGGGGGTGGGCAAAACCGAGATCGCCAAGGTGCTGGCCGATACGCTGGGCCGAAAGCTCATCCGTCTTCAATGCTACGAGGGCCTCGACATCAACTCGGCAGTCTATGAGTGGAACTATTCCGCACAGATGATCGAGATTCGGCTGGCGGAAGCCTCTGGCGAGCTTGACCGCGAGCGGCTGGGGCAGGACATTTTCGCCGAGCGTTTCCTCATCAAGCGGGCGCTGCTGCAGGCGCTGGAAGCCCCCAAGGGCATGGCGCCGGTGCTTCTCATCGACGAGCTTGACCGTACGGACGAAGCCTTCGAGGCCTTCCTTCTGGAGGTGCTCTCGGACTTTCAGGTGACGATTCCCGAACTCGGCACCATCAAGGCGGAGGAGCCGCCCATCGTCATCATCACGTCGAACCGGACACGCGAGGTGCACGATGCGCTGAAGCGGCGTTGCCTTTATCATTGGGTTGGATATCCGGATGCGAAGCGCGAACTTGAAATCGTCAGGGCGCGGCGGCCGAAGGCTTCAGCCGAACTGGCCCGTGAAGTGGTGCTCTTCGTGCAGGCCTTGCGCGGCGGCGATCTTTACAAGGCGCCGGGCGTGGCCGAAACGCTCGACTGGGTGACGGCGCTTCACGAACTTGACTCGCTGACGCTCGACCCGCAGACCGTCAACGACACGCTGGGCGTGCTGCTGAAATATCAGGACGATATTTCACGCATGCAGGGTACGGAGGCCAAGCGCATCCTCGACCAGATCAAGGATGAAATTCGCACGGCGTCTCATACATAAAGCTGATGCAGAACCCTTTCTCCCCACCCGCCAACCAGAACCAGCCGCCGCTTTCGGGGAAGCTGTCGGAAAACATCATGCATTTCGCACGCGTGCTGCGAGAGGCGGGCGTTCCCGTTGGCCCCGGTGCGGTGATCGACGCGCTCGATGCGGCCATGTCGGGGAGCTTGCGCACGCGCGATGACTTCTACTGGACGCTCCACGCGGTCATGGTGAAACGGCGCGACCAGCGCGAGATTTTCGACCAAGCATTTCATGTGTTCTGGAAGAAGCCCAAGATGCTGGAGCAGCTGATGCAGCTGTTCTTCCATTCAATCACGCGCGATGCGGGCGAGAAGGCCAAGCAGGCGGGGTTCCGCAGACTTGCCGAAGCGATGTTCGACAAGCACGAAGGCCCAAGCCAGCAGCGCCAGAAACAAGACGACATCGAGGTTGACGCCACGATGACGGCCTCGGCGGATGAAGTGCTCCGCACCAAGGACTTCGAGCAGATGACGGTGGCCGAGCAGGCGCAGGCGAGGGCCGCCATCGCGCGGCTGCGGCTGCATCGCACCGAGGTTATGACAAGGCGCTATCACAAGTCGCTGAAAGGCCCGGCCATCGACATGCGGCGGACGCTGAAGGGCAGCTTGAGGGCAGGCGGGCACTACATCGATCTCGAACGCCGCGAGAAGCAGTGGCACGAGCCGCCGCTCGTCGTGCTGTGCGATATCTCCGGCTCGTGTTCGAACTACAGCCGCATGTTCCTGCACTTCCTCCATGCGCTGACGAGCGATCGCGACCGGGTGACCGTGTTTTTGTTTGGCACACGGCTGACCAACATCACGCGGGAACTGAAGCGCCGCGATATCGACGAGGCAATGGCCAAGGTTTCGGGGGCGGTGAAGGACTGGTCCGGGGGCACGCGCATCGGCACGTCGCTGAAGGAATTCAATTACAAGTGGGCGCGGCGGGTGCTGACGCAGGAAGCCCACGTGTTGCTGATGACGGATGGGCTCGACCGCGAGGACGTTGGCACCCTCGAGCATGAGATGGAACGCCTGCACCGGCAGACCAAGCGCATCATCTGGCTCAATCCGCTGCTGCGCTATGATGGCTTCAAGGCGCTTGCCGGGGGCATCCGCGCGATGATGCCGCATGTCGATGAATTCCGCCCCGTCCACTCGCTGGAATCGCTCCGCGATCTGGCAGCCGCGCTTGCAGGCCCGCCGTCGCCGGAGCATGATCCGCGAAAGTGGATGAAGTCCACCCTGCATTAGGAGGTCAGCATGGCTGCATCCGATCACAGCATTTTGCAGCAGGCCGCCGACTGGCTGGCCGAAGACCGCAGGATTGCGATTGCCACGGTGGTTGAAACCTGGGGCTCGGCGCCGCAGCCGATCGGCAGCCAGCTTGTCATCGACGCGGAGGGGAACTTCATCGGCTCGGTTTCAGGCGGCTGCGTGGAGGGCGCCGTGGTGACGGAGGCACTCGACATCATCGGGAGCGGCAAGCCCAAGCTTTTGCAGTTCGGCGTGGCAGATGAGACCGCGTGGAAGGTAGGACTGGCTTGCGGCGGCAAGATCGGCGTTTATGTGGAGCCGGTGAATTGAAGCGCTACTCCTCATCCGGTGCTGCGCGCCACCTTCTCCCGCAAGGGGAGAAGGGGCGATGAAGCGCGAGCTTTTCGACCAGCTTCTGGCGGCGCGCGCCAACCGGCAGGCGGTGGCGCTCGTTACAGACCTCGCAACTGGCGAACAGCGGCTTGTGCCGCGGGCACATGCGCAAAATGATCCGTTGGCGGAGAAACTGGACGAGGCTTTCCGCTTCGACCAGTCGGGAAGCCATGATGGCCAGTTCATCAACATTCACAATCCGCCGCTCAGGCTCGTCATTATCGGTGCGGTTCACATCGCGCAGAGCGTCATCCCCATCGCGCAGCAGCTTGGATATGATGTTACCGTGATCGATCCGCGCGGCGCCTTTGCGACGGGCGCTCGGTTTCCCGGAATTGCGCTTCATGCCGAATGGCCGGACGAGATCATACCGCAGATCGGACTTGATCATCGCACCGCCATGATCGCGCTGACCCATGATCCGAAGATCGACGATCCTTCGCTGTTCGCCGCGTTGAATTCGGATGTTTTCTATATCGGCGCTTTGGGCTCGAAGAAAACTCAAAGCTCGCGCGCGCAACGCCTGAAGGATACAGGCTTCACGGAGGAGCAGATCGCGCGCATCCATGGTCCGATCGGGCTCAACATTGGCGCAAAGGGCGCGCCTGAAATCGCCATCTCGATCATGGCCGAGATGACGCGCACACTCCGCCTCGGAGACTGAGGATGTTCTTCGGCGAACTGCCAGTGGAGCAGGCGGAGGGCGCAATCCTTGCGCATTCGGTGAAGCACGCGGACGGTATTTTCAAGAAGGGCCGGATGCTGTCGGCTGAAGATGTCGCGGCGCTGACGGAATCGGGCATCACATCCGTCTTTGCCGCGAAGCTTTCGCCTGATGATGTGCCGGAGGACCAGGCCGCCGCCGCCATCGCCCGTATCATCGGTGCTGCGGGAACCGCCACGCAGGCGCCGTTCACGGGCCGCGCCAATCTTCATGCGAGCGTCCATGGTCTCGCCATCGTCGATGCCGACCGTGTACGCGCCTTGAACCGGCTGCACGAGAGCCTGACGCTGGCGACCGTTGCGCCCTTCGCCATCGTGGACCATCGCGAGATGGTGGCGACCGTGAAAGTCATTCCCTTTGCCGTGCCGCGGGATGTGCTGGACCGTGCGCTATCCATCATCGGCAGCGAACCGATCATCCGCGTGGAAACCTTCAGGGGCAAGCGCGCCGGGCTTATCATCACGAAGCTGCCGCAGACGAAGGCTTCGATCATCGCCAAGTCGGAAGGGTCCATCCGAGAGCGCATCGCGGCTCTGGACGGAACGGTGGCGGACGTTCGCGTGGTTGACCACACAATCGGGGAAGTCACTTTGGCCATCGCCGAACTGCAAGTGGCAAGGCGCGATCCCATCCTTGTCTTCGGCGCATCCGCCATCGTGGACCGTGGCGACATCATCCCTTCCGCGCTTATGAAGGCGGGCGGTGAGGTGATACACCTCGGCATGCCGGTCGATCCCGGCAACCTCATGATGTTCGGAGCGCTGGGAGGAACAACCGTCATCGGCGTTCCTTCCTGCGCGCGCTCGCCCAAGCTCAACGGCTTCGACTGGGTGCTGGCGCGCGTGATGGCCGATGTGCCGGTGGAGCCTCAAGACATCATGGACATGGGAGCAGGGGGGTTGCTCGCCGAAATTCCCACACGGCCAGCCCCACGCGAAGGAAAGCCCAAGGTGCAGAGGGCGCCTCGCGTCGTCGCCATTGTTCTTGCCGCTGGCCAATCCTCCCGCATGGGATCGAACAAGCTGCTGGCAGATCTTCTTGGGGAACCGATGATTGCCGCTACGGTAAAGGCCATACAGCCTGCCGCAGATGCGATCATCGTCGTGACGGGCCGCGATGCGGACAGGATTACCGCCGCGCTCGAAGGATTGCTTGTCGATACCATCCATAATCCGGATTTCGCGCATGGTCTTTCGACGTCGCTGAAGCGTGGCATCGAGGCGCTGCCCCAGGATGCCGACGCCGCCTTGATCGCCCTGGGGGACATGCCGCTCGTTGATGCTCCGGCGATCTCTCGGCTTATCGCAGCCTTCAATCCTGGGGAGCATCGCTCGATCGCCGTGCCTGTGCACAAGAGCCAGCGCGGTAATCCTGTGCTGTGGGGCCGTCAGCATTTTGAAGCCCTGAAATCGCTCACCGGAGACAAGGGCGCGCGCGGCCTGCTTGATCAGTATGCGGATGAAGTGGTCGAGGTCGAAATGCCTGATGACGCGGTGCTGAAGGATGCCGATACGCCCGAGGCGCTAGCGGCTATGAGAGCAGTCCGTTCGACCTGAAGCTGAAATGGCCCTTGCGGCCCACGATGACATGGTCGTGTACGGCGACGCCCAACCGCTGGCCGGCATCGACGATCTTCTTTGTCATGTCGATATCGGCCATCGATGGGGTCGGGTCGCCGGAGGGATGATTGTGGACAAGGACAATGGCCGAGACCCCCAGTTCCAGCGCGCGCTTCACAACTTCGCGGGGGTAGACCGGCGTGTGATCCACAGTGCCTTCCTGTTGAACTTCATCCGCGATCAGCTGGTTCTTCTTGTCGAGGAAGAGGATGCGGAATTGTTCGATATCGTTGAAGGCCATCGCGGCGCGGATGTATTCGAGGATGGCGTTCCAGGTGTTGAGCAGGGGCCGGTTGATGACCTGTCCGCGCATCAGCCGCATGGCCGCTGCGTGGACAATCTTCAATTCTGTGCAGACGGCTTCGCCGACGCCGCGCACTTCCATCAGCCGTTCTGGCTCGGCACTCAAGACCTCGGCGAAGGTTCCGAAGCGCGCCATCAACTGCTTGGCGATGGGCTTCGTGTCGCCCCGGCGGATGGCGCGGAACAGCACCATTTCCAGGAGTTCATAGTCGGGAACCGCATCGGCGCCGCCGACCTTGAAGCGTTCCTTCAGCCGCTCGCGATGGCCGAGAAAATGCGGCAGCGGGCCTTTTCCTCCGGCATCGCCAAAGCCAGTCATTCATCAGGCCTGATATGGCGGGTGGTGGAGACTCTTGGGCGAGAGGGTAAATATCTCGACACCCGTCTCCGTGACGCCCACCGTATGCTCGAACTGGGCCGAGAGCGAACGGTCGCGCGTGACCGCCGTCCAGCCGTCGCCCAGAATCTTCACATGCGGGCGGCCGATGTTGATCATCGGTTCGATCGTGAAAAACATGCCAGGTTTCAGTTCCACGCCTTCACCCATGCGGCCGTAATGGAGAACATTCGGGTGATCGTGGAACACGCGGCCAAGGCCATGTCCGCAGAAATCGCGTACAACGGAGCAGCGCTCGGCTTCCGCGAAGGACTGGATCGCATAGCCGATATCGCCCAGGTGCGCGCCCGGCTTCACCATGGCGATGCCGCGCATCAGGCATTTATAGGTAACCTCGACGAGGCGTTCGGCCTTCCGGTTTACCTCGCCCACATTGTACATGCGGCTTGAATCGCCGTGCCAGCCATCGACGATCAAGGTCACGTCGATGTTGACGATATCGCCTTCACGCAAGGGCTTGTCGTTGGGGATGCCGTGGCAGACGACGTGGTTGATCGAGGTGCAGATCGATTTTGGATAGCCCCGGTAATTCAGTGGGGCAGGAATGGCGTTATTGTCACGCGCGAATCCCATGATCAGCCGATCCAGCTCGTCCGTCGTGACGCCGGGCTGCACGTAGGGCACCAGCAGGTCCAAGGCCTCGGCCGTCAGGCGGCCGGCCTTGCGCATGGCTTCGAAATCAGCCGGCCCATGCAGCTTGATCTTGGTGGAACGGGGCGATGTTACTTCGTCGGCAGCGGCGTAGGTCATTCAAATGTCCAGAACCGGGTTCGCCCGGACGGCAGGAATAGATTTGCGAATCAAGATTACAGAAATGGGCGGAAGCCTCAACTGCTGCTTTCCGCTTGTGGGCTTCAGCCACCAAATAGTCAGGCCGGGGCCTCGCTGCAAGGGCGAAGGCACCGCTTTGACAGGCGGGCGATGCAATGGCAGATGAGGCGAAACAAGGACTTCCATCCATGACCTCCGCACAACCGACTGCCGCCGTGCTCCTGATCGGCGATGAAATCCTGTCAGGCCGCACCAAGGACAAGAACCTGGGCTTTCTCGCCGATTACCTGACGGCGATGGGGATCGACCTTAAGGAAGCGCGTGTGGTTTCGGACGTGGAAGAAGACATCGTGGCCGCCGTGAATGCGCTGCGCCACCGCTACACCTATGTGTTCACGACCGGGGGCATCGGCCCCACGCATGACGACATCACCGCTGATGCCGTCGCCAAGGCCTTCGGGCTTCCCATCGACCATGACCCGAAGGCGGCCGAAATCCTCCTTGCCCATTTCAAGGAGATGGGCCGCGAGCCCAATGAGGCGCGGATGCGGATGGCACGCATGCCCGTGGGATCGACCCTTATCGACAATCCGGTTTCAAAGGCGCCCGGGTTCCAGATCGGCAATGTATTCGTGATGGCGGGCGTGCCGAAGATCATGAATGCGATGATGGACGATGTGGCCAAGCGCCTTGCCAGGGGCGTGCCCATGCAGTCGCGCACGATCGAATTTCGCGGCGGCGAGGGCGATGCCGCCAAGCCCCTGAGCGAGATCCAGAAGGCGCATCCCGATGTCGTCATCGGGTCCTACCCGTTCCAGGCTGCCGATGGATTTGCCACCAACCTCGTTCTCCGCTCGCGCAACGAGGCGGCGCTGAACGAGGCCCATGCCGCCGTCATCGCCATGGCGAAGGAACTGACCGCTGCCGGGAAGGCGCGCGGCTGGAGCTGAGGCTCAGGCCGCGAGCGCGCGCTTGACCTTCTCGGTCAGGTCGTTCCGTGTGAAGGGCTTGTTGACGAGGTCGACCGCGTTGGGAAGTTCCTGCTGCATCTGGCGGAGCGAGCCTGGCGCGTAACCCGACATGAAGAGCACCTTCAGTTCGGGCCTGACAGACAATGCCTTCTGCGCCATCTCCGGGCCATTCATGCCACCTGCCATGATGACATCCGACAGCACCAGATTGATCTCGGGCCGGTCCGTGATGGCCTGCAATCCCTCGGCACCGCTGGACGCGATGATGACGTCGTAGCCCATGTCCTCGATCATGGCGGCTGCAACATCGCGCACCGAGGGATTATCCTCGACCACGAGAATTGTGGGCCGCTTCATGGGCGGTGCCACCATGGGCGCGGGAACTGAAACCAGTTCCTTCACGGCTTCCTGAAGCTGTTCCAGCGCGGGTTCGATCTTCCTTGCCGGCACCTGATCGGCATTGGTCTTCAACCGGGGCAGGTAGATGCGCATGGTGGTGCCATGGCCCATCTCGGAATAGATCTTGATGTGCCCGCCCGATTGCTTGACGAAGCCATAGATCATCGAAAGGCCGAGGCCTGAGCCTGCTTCCGGTCCCTTGGTTGTGAAGAAGGGCTGGAACACCTTCTCGATGTTCTCCTGCGGAATGCCGCAGCCCGTATCGGTCACCGCGATTTCGACGTAGTCGCCCGGTGGCACGTCTTCCATGTCGGCGGCCGCGACTGCGTCCAGGGTGCGGTTGAAGGTTTCGATCGTAAGGTCGCCACCCTTGGGCTTCATGGCATCGCGCGCGTTGATGCAGAGGTTGAGGACGGCGGTTTCGAGCATAGTCGCATCCGCGCGGATCGGCCAGATTTCCTCTGCGGGGATGACTGACAGGTTCACCGTGGCGCCCACCGCATGGTCCAGGATGCCGCGCATCTTGCTGAGGAGCGTGTTCACATCGACGTTGCGGTTCTGGAGCGTTTGCTGGCGCGAGAAGGCCAGCATGCGCTTGGTGAGTTCGGAACCGCGTTCAGCTGCCTCATAGGCCGCATTGATGCGCTTCAGGACGCGCTCATCGTCTTTTACCAACTGCTCGACAAGCTGGAGATTTCCGAGGACGACCATCAGCAGGTTGTTGAAATCATGCGCGACGCCGCCGGTCAGCTGGCCCACCGCTTCCATCTTCTGGGCCTGCATGAACTTGCGTTCAAGCAGCTTGCGCTCGGTGATGCATTGGCATGTGCCGAAAATCTGGTCCACATGCAGCAGGCTGTTACGGTCGGCCTCGATCTTCACTTCGAAATAATTAAGCTCGCCTTCCACCAGCGTCTTGTATCCGATCTCGAAAGCGGGGCTGTTCTGCCCGTGCTTGGCCATTTCGATGGCCTCGCGGAATTTCTCGCGGTCCGCCGGCTCGATCATCTTCTCGAACACGGCCAGGTTCGGCTGGACGATCGCGTCCTCCATGCCGATCAGCGCGATCATTTCGGTGGAGAGGCGCGAGTGGCCGGTATCGAGGTTGATGGTGAAACTGCCAAGCCGTGCCGCGCGCTGCGATCGCTTGAGAATACGTTCGGAGGCTTGCATCTTTTCCAGGGCCGCCATCTGCTCGCCGATGTTGCGCGAGAGGCCGACGCATTTGATCGGCTGGCCATCCACAGGACTGCGGATGACGCCAGCAATCGACTCGAGCCAGACGTAGATGCCGTGGGCGTTCTTGACCCGGTAGCGGGTCTGGAACATGTCCGAGCCGAAGGGCGCTGTCTTGATCTGGTCGTCGAGGGTCTTGTCCTGATCATCAGGATGGACGAGATCGTTGAAGGTGTTGAAATTCAGATCCCTCGTGCCGCGCTCGAAGCCCAGAAGATCGTAGAGTTCGGGCGAGTTGTAGGTTTCATTGGTGCGGTAATCGTGATCCCACGCCGCATAACCGCCGGAGCGGAGGGCGAGGCTCAGGCGCCGCTCGTTCTGGATTGCGTCTTCGGCTTCCTCAAGGCTCGCATGCTGGCCGATGAGCAGCATGAACTGCTGGCCGGCCTCGTTGGAGTTTTGCGGCGTAAAGCGGATCGAGCGGGTGGACCCCAGTGGCGGAACATAGGTCACCTCCACCCGCTGTACCGGGCCAAAGGGGGTATCCTCGGTGAGGTGGCGCGCCGAAAGAGGGCCGGTGCCGAACTTCACCAGCTTCTTGCCGACCAGTTCTTCGCGCGTGCAGTTCCATTTGCGCATGACGGCACTGGTGGCCGCCACGACTGTGGCCTCCGGCAGGCTGATGGCGAACATCTCGACGTTTGCCGTCTCGAACGCCTTCGTCATTTCGGCAACGATACCCGCCGCAACGGCCATGGTTCAACTCCCAAACCTTGTCAGGCAAAACCTGACTCTCGTGTCAAAATATGAATACAGGGTCGATGGTTAATGCCGGATTGCGCGAAACGGGCACCAAAGGCATAAGAGTGGCAGATGAGGGATGGGCAGGCATGGATGAGAAGTGGCAGAAGAGTTTTCCGGTGTCCTGGGACCAGTTTCACCGCGATGCGCGGGCTCTGGCGTGGCGCCTGAGCGCGGCGGGGCCGTTCAAATCGGTTGTGGCGATCACACGAGGCGGGCTGGTTCCGGCGGCGGTTGTTGCCCGTGAACTGAGTATCCGCGTGATCGAGACCGTCTGTGTGGCTTCCTATGACCACAACAAGCAAGGCGAATTGCAGGTGCTGAAGACCATCAGCCCGGCCATTGCCGGAACGGAAGGCGGGGCGGGGGTTCTGATCGTGGATGACCTCGTCGATACCGGCGCCACGGCGCGCGTGGTGCGGGAAATGCTGCCACGAGCACATTTTGCGACCGTCTATGCCAAGCCTGCGGGGCGGCCCATGGTTGATACCTTCGTGACCGAGGTGAGCCAGGACACGTGGATCTACCTGCCGTGGGACATGGGCCTGCAGTTCACGCCGCCCATCGGCGAAAGGCCGACCGTCTGAACTCTTTTTTGAAGGATATCGCATCGTGACTGCCGTTGAGACTGCCCTGAATGACGCGATGGCCGGTTTTGCGGCGATGCGTCCGAAGACACGCGCGTTGCATGAGCGCGCCACCGCCGTGATGCCGGGCGGCAATACGCGGACCGTGCTGTTCACGGCACCATTTCCCATTCGGGCGGAGAAGGCCGAAGGCGCCACGATCACGGACGTCGACGGGCACAGTTATCTCGACCTGCTGGGCGAGTATTCCGCCGGCATCTATGGCCATTCGCATCCGCGCATTTTATCCGCAGCGCGGCAGGCCCTGGAGACGGGGCTGAACCTTGGCGCGCATCACGGCAAGGAAGTGGCGCTGGCGGAGGTGGTGACCAGCCGGTTCAACCTTGACCTGGTGCGCTTCACCAATTCGGGCACGGAAGCCAACATGATGGCGCTTGCGGCAGCGCGCTGCTTCACGGGCGCCAAGAAGATCATGCCGATGGAGGGCGGTTACCACGGCGGCACTTTGTATTTCAGCCATGGCGCATCGCCGGTCAACGCGCCGTTCGAGTGCGTGATGGGGCAATTCAACGATGTGGATGTAACGCGCGCGCTGATTGCCCGGCATGCGGATGATCTTGCCGCCGTGATCCTGGAGCCGATGCTGGGCGGCGGTGGATGCATCGCCGCTACTCCCGAATTTCTGGCGATGCTGCGGGAAGAGACGGAAAAGCGCGGCATCGTGCTGATCTTCGACGAGGTGATGACCTCGCGGCTGCATCCGGGCGGGCTTTCGGCGAAGCTCGGAATCGAGCCGGATTTGAAGACACTGGGCAAATATGTAGGCGGCGGCATGAGCTTCGGTGCGTTCGGCGGCAAGCGCGAGATCATGGACCTGTTCAACCCGGAACATCCCAACGCGCTGCCGCATGCGGGGACTTTCAACAACAACACGCTGACCATGACAGTGGGCACCGTTGCGATGACGGAAATCTACACGCCGGAAGCTTGTATCGCTCTCAATGCGAGGGGAGACGCGCTGCGCGATGCACTGAACGATCTCTTCATGAATTATCAGGTGCGGATGAAAGCGATGGGACAGGGCTCGATGCTGACCATTCACCCGATGTCGGGTGATATCAGGACGCCGCATGACGTGGAGCATACGGACAAGCGGCTGAAGCAACTGCTGTTTCTCGATCTCGTCGAACAGGGCATCTACATCGCCGAGCGCGGCTTCATGGCGCTGTCGCTGATGGTAAGCGATGAGGATTGCAAGCGGCTGGTGGGTGCGGTGGAGACGTTCATCACCAGGCGGCGGG
>JBKJQU010000401.1:0-4003 GCA_046594995.1 Aestuariivirga sp. | reverse complement strand
TGGGGAATGTTTTTCAACACTAACGCACGCGCGCACGCGCACGCATGTGAAGGAAGATACGGAAAAACACTCCCCACACTCCCCACACTCCCCACACTCCCCACACTCCCCACACTCCCCACATTCCCCCGGGCAAGCAATATCAACGACTTGCGTCGGGGAGAGTGCAGGGGAGTGTCAGGAATCACATTCCCCAAAGCCTTCGGGCCGCATCCGCGCCCGCTGGGAGGTGGACCCCGAGCCGCCGGCACCTCCGCCCGACACGACGCGAAAGAAGATGCCGCGCTCGCCGGTGTTCAAGGATCAGGTACTGCCCGCATGGCTGGCGGAGATCATGGAATGAACCAGGCGCTTCTTCCGCGGCCGCCGTGATCAACCGCGCATGACCGCCAGACGGACGGCAGCCAGTACCGCCAAGCACGAGGCTGCCGCCGTCCTCCACCACGACAATCAACCTCTTTCAAGGAGACCATCATGGTACCCGCGACTCTGCCTCTGCCCGCGGCAAAGGCAAGCCCCACGATTCCATCCATCCTCGCCCTCGACCTTGGCAGCACCACTGGCTGGGCTGTCCGCAACGGCCGCTGTCGCATCCTGCATGGCACGGCCGAATTCCGGCCCACCCGCTTCGAAGGCGGTGGCATGCGCTATCTGCGCTTTGGCAAATGGCTCGATCAGACGCTTGATGTCACTGGCGGCATCGATGCCGTGTACTTCGAAGAGGTACGCCGCCATGTCGGCACCGACGCGGCTCATTTTTTTGGCGGACTGCTGGCCACGCTGACAGCGTGGTGCGAGGAGCACAGCATCCCCTACCAGGGCGTGCCGGTCGGAACAATCAAGCGGTTCCCGACGGGCAAGGGGAATGCGTACAAGCAGGCGATGGTCGCCGCCGTGCGCGAGCGTGGCTTCGAGCCCGCCGATGACAACGAGGTCGATGCCATAGCCATCCTGCCCTGGGCCATCGAGACCAATGGAGGTGTCCAATGAGCACCTCAGCCGAGATGTTTCTCAAGCACGCCGCCAACGTCGTCACTGAGCGCCGCGCTCAGTATGGCGACGCCCGGCTTGTGATGACAGGCATTGCGCAGCGGTGGTCTGCAACTCTTGGGCAGCCGGTCACACCGGCTCAGGTGGTCCTCTGCCTCATCGACCTGAAGCTGGCACGCCTGGCGCACGATCCGGCCCACGAGGACTCGGCGGTCGATGTCTGCGGCTATGCCGCGGTGCTGCGCGAGCTCATCGAAACATCATCATCGGAAAGGACGTGAGCCATGGCAACCGGACGCAAACGCAAGCCCGGCAAGCGCTATCCCTGTGGCAAGCGCACCAAGCAGGAATTGGAGAAGGATGCCATGAGCACGGTGATTGAGGCACGCCAACGGCAATTCGGAGTCACGGCGAAGCAGGCGCGTGACGAACGGCTCGGCACCGCCCTCGGTCGTCTCGCCTTCAAGCAGATGATCAGCGAGACGCAGTACCAGGCAGGGGTTGCCTTCGCGCAGCTCTATCAGCGCCATCATGCCGTGTTCGGACTGCCGTCACCCACTCCACGCTCCGTGGCTGGCCTGCTGATCAACGAGGGGATCTTCGGTGCAAGCCCCAGTGAGCCGGTGCTGGAAGTCATCGAGAAAGTGAAGCGCCGGTTCGCCGATGCCACCGACGCGCTCGATGCTTGCGACCGCGAGCACCGGATGTCGGCGGGCAGGAAACCGACACTGCTGATCTACCGTGTCGTCTGCGCTGACGAGGAGGCGATGCGCTGGAAGGAGGAGGACCTGGGCAATCTGCGGGTGGCGCTCAATGCGCTGGTGCGGGTGTTTCGATTGTAGACTGCTCTGACGCGGATTGTGGTGGGAGGGCAGGCTTGGACCCTATTGAGGCGTCTGTGCAATTCATTGACCGTCGTAAAGCAGGGCGCTCGATGGCCTGCACCACGACCGCTGAGCCAGTGAGTCGACTGCTCTGAGGCAAGCAACGTGAGCTTAGTGCCAGCCATTTAACCCAATCATTCACGATCAAGCCGCTCCGAACCAGCATTCTGTAACAACTACCTGCAGTCGCCAACTGTTGGCATCAGCGATAGACCGGGTGGTCATACCGATCTCTTCAGCTTTCCAGAACCATATTTGTCAATCAATCCTCCACTTCTTTATGATGGAACTAAACTGTGATGTCAGATCAGAACATGCTCAAGACAGAAGTGGCTGAATGGCCTGCACAGTCGAATGTTTGCGGACGGCAAAACCGCGATAATCGGGAAAACATGTCTTATGCAATTCTGAAAAGTCGCCTTCGTGAAGAAATGGTGTTTAATTTCTTGATCACTAATCAATCGGGAGCGACGGCATGATAAGCCTGGCTGGACCTGTACTGAGGCTTTTTCTACACGCACGTGGGGGCAATGTAGCCCTCATTACGGCCCTCGCCGCCATACCAATGATGGCCGCGCTGGGACTGGCTGTTGACTATGGCCGGAGTTATCGGGCTGAGACCGAGCTTCAACAGATCGCTGACTCTGCTTCATTGTACGCCGCAGGAGCACAGGACGTCACTGGTACGCCGGGCGCTCGGGCAGAAAAGCGCAAAGCTCTGGCTATCAGCTACCTCAACACCAAGTTGACTAGCCTGACAGACATGGAGATTGTTGGCTTCCCAGCAGTCAAAGCCAACGCCGACACGGTCGAAGTTGTAATTAACGCGCAGGTTAAGGGATCATTTATCAACGCCCTGAAGGCGTATGGCAGCGGAAAAGACCAATATGATATCGACTTCCGCGTAGGTTCAATCGCCAAGTTCGGAGCAGATGCCTATTCATGCATGCTAGCACTGAACTCCTCTGCCAGTCAGTCGATGAGTTTCCAAGGAAATGCCACGCTTCTCGGCGTGAAATGCCGGGTACAGGCAAACTCCAACAATGCCGTGGCAATAAGTCTCCAAGGCGCTTCCTCATTGTCGGCCTCCGAAATCTGTTCTGTTGGCGGTGCGTCCGGCTCCAAGTACACGCCGACACCGACCACGTGTCCGGCCAAGTCTGATCCTTATGCTGATCTTGTAATGCCAACAGCGGATGCATCGTGCAACACAGCCTTCACAAATGTCGCGGTACGAAATACAACGAGAAACCTGACGCCTGGTACCTACTGTGGGGGTATCGCCATTCAGTCGGGGGGTACGGCCAATATGGCGCCCGGCCTCTACATCATCAAGGACGGCATGCTGAGTGCGGCGTCGAATTCTGTCATCAACGCCCCGTCAGGCGTCACTATTTATCTGACCGGGAATGCCAGCAAGATTGATATCGCGTCAGGGGCCAGCGTGACCATTGTGGCACCTAATTCGGTAACAGCGGATAGCACCACTATGCCATACCGCAGCATCGCCATCATGCAGGATAGGGCGACCGGGATCGGAAATATCAACCAGATCTCGAGCAAGGGTGGTGTCAATATCACCGGTGCGTATTATACGCCAAAACAAAAACTGTCGATTACGGCAAACGGGTCGATGAACGCCGACTCGCCATATTTCCCAGTCGTCGTTGACACGCTGTCAGCTGGCGGCACTGGCGATCTTTACGTCAAATTTGACTATGAGACACCTGGCTTCGACAACCCGATCCCGCTGATGACCAAGGGCAAGGTATCGGTGGTTCGATAATGTTTTGCTTTATGCCTCGATGGAGGCTTTTCGTTTGCATGTTCCAACCGGTATGCGAGCGGAACCCGAATCCAACTTACCAAAAAAATGCGGGCTTACTTGAAAAAGACTGTTGACATGCATCTGCAACACGAATAGAAGTTCTGTTATTGAACGATCATCACTGCGTCCGGAACTCACATCCCCGGACGTTTTGATTCAGGCCTGAGTACTGCAGCGTATTTCTGCGGCGGGCCAGAGCGAAGCGGAAGGAATTCACGGGTCCTTCCGCGTAGAGAAACGTAGAGGGGGGGCTCAGCGCAGCACCCCGCTAGCGTCAGGGTTCCAGTTTGGGGTCCCGGGT
>JBKJQU010000400.1:0-6216 GCA_046594995.1 Aestuariivirga sp. | reverse complement strand
ATTTCATCGACCGATACGCTCCGCGCGCCCTCAACGCTAGGCGCTTCGGATGGCAGCAGGATCAGCGGCACCAGCGACATCGACAGCAAACATGACACGATGATGAAGCGCACGAAGCCGGACGTGTCGGTCACGTTCAACAGCAATTGCCCGAGGCCCAGCGCGCCATAGGTCACGATCATGTAGATCGACAGCATCTGGCCGCGGTTCTTGTTGGTCGAGGCGGAATTGAGCCAGCTTTCGCAGACGATGAACATGCCCGAGACACAGAGGCCCGAGATCACGCGCATCAGGAACCAGAACAGCGGATCGACCCACAGTGGGATCAGCAGCACGGCGGTGGAAACGGTGGAAGCAAGCCCTGCAAAGGCCCGCACATGGCCAACGCTTTTCACGAGCCGCGGCGTGAGGAACGTGCTGATCAGCAACCCTGCGGAATAGCCCGCCATCACGAAACCGGTGACGTCGGTTCCGAACTGCGCCGCATTGGCCTCGACGCTGACGAGAGAGCCGCTTAAGCCATGCCCCAGGCACAGCATCGCAACGCAAACCAGCAGGATCCACAGAGAGAAATTCGCCATGGGTGGATGCTACAGGATTCGTAACCCCAGTCGCGGTGATTTCGCGGTCACGCGATAACGCCGGCCTGGCGCAGCTTGAAATGCAGCAGATCACGGTCGAACGGCATCATCAGCACGTCGGCAGCACCTTCGAGAATGGTCTGCCCGAACATCTCGGTGTCGGCCTTTTCGGCGTAGAGGAACACCACGGGCGGCTTGCCCCGCGCATTGTAGCGCAGGCGCTTCACCAGGTCACGCGGCGCCAGCCCGCGCGTGCCCGCAGATACCATGACCACTTCGGGAGAATTGTCGTTGCAGAAACGGAGCGCCTCGTCTGCCCCGGCTGAGAGCGATGTTTCCATGCCAAGGCCGCTCAGCATCTGTTCCAGATGCTTGCGTCCCGTGCTGCCCTCATCAATCAGCAGACATCTTGTCATGTCCACAAGTCCTTCCAGATTCATCGCATGGCCGCCTTAAATCGCGTTGTTCCAAGTCCTGCGCGTCGCTGGTTAATGAGACGTTAACGGAGTTATCCACAGCTTTTCCACAGTTCGTAAACAGTTGGAATTGTGTGTTAATAACCACTTATGCACACAATAGTGAACAGTGGCGGAATTGCGGCGTTCCCGCCCCGTTCACGACTCGCACCGCGACTCACCCGCAGGCGTCAACAACCTGCAATAGAAATGAGTTTCCGCAGCAACTATGCAGGGCGGCGCATGCGCCAGGCTTCCGTGACTGTGGCGTACTCACTGTAGCCCAACCGCGCGATGGGCTTCATGGCCGCCGTATTGACACGGCCATCTTCAATGAAGCGGTCATCGATATGAATGCCGATGACACGGCCGATCACCATGTGGTTCTCAACGTGACCGGCATCGTCCGGCAGTTCGATCACCTTGAACACCTTGCATTCGAGGCAAACAGGGCTTTCGGCCACGCGCGATGGCGTGATCAGCTTGCAAGGCGCCTTTGTCAGATGTCCGAGATCGAACTCGTCCACCTGCGGCCCGACATGCGCCGATGTGACATTCATCTGCTCGCGCAGGTCATAGGTCGCCATATTCACGGCGAACTCGCCCGTCGCCCGGACGTTAAAAAGCGTATCCTTCGGCGGACCCATGCCGAAAACCACATAGTGTGGTGCCTGAGCCATGGCATTGAAGTAGCTGAAGGGCGCCAGGTTCGCGATCCTGTCCGCCGAAACCGTCGATATCCAGCCGATGGGCCTTGGCGCCACCAGTGCCTTGAACGGATCATACTGGAATCCGTGATCGTTCTTCACCGCGTCATAGAACATCTAGAGCGACCTCAGCAGTGCCGGCAGATCGGCGACGCTTGCAATCGTATGGTCCGCCAGATGCGCGATGTCGCCATGCGCGGCATTGCCGCTCAACACCGCGATGGCAAGCCCCGCCCCGCCGTTTCGTGCTTCTTCCATGTCATGGTGGTTGTCGCCCACCATGGCGATGGCGCCAGCCGGAATTCCGGTGATTTCGGCGAAACGTCTGATCATGTTGCCGGAAGGCTTCGGCACCGGCACGGTATCGGCCGCGATGATGTCCTCGAAGTGCTCGAACACACCGATATGCGACATGTGATTGCAGGCCGAAACATGACTGTCGTTGGTGGCAACGCCAAGCTTCAGCCCCATGCCGCGCAACTCTGTCAGGATCGGTTCCAGCGGCATCAGCGGTGAAAGCTGGTCTTTTACCAGATGCACGTAGCCATGGTCCAGCTTGTGGGCCTTTTCATCGGCGGCCTTTGCATCAAGCCCCGGCCACCACGTCTCCACGATCTGCCGCGTGGTACCACCGGCAAGAATCGATCCCGCTTTGAAGCTTTCTGTCGCCTTGTCGTAGCCGGCCTTCGCCATCATGGCTTCGGCACCTTCTGCATCCACACCGCACATGTCCATCAGCACTTCACGGTAGATCGGAATCCACGTCGCGTTGACGTCGATCAGCGTACCGTCCTTGTCGAAAAGAACGCCCTGGATCCTCATGACGCGGACCACTGCGTGAGCAACGCTTTAGCATCGGGCCTTGGTCTGTCTTCGAGCGGTGCCGCGGGCGAGCCTAAATAGATGAAACCGGCCACCTTCTCATGCGGCTTCAGTCCCATCGCCTTCGCTATTTCGGCATCATAGGCAATCCAGTCGGTGTTCCACTGGCAGCCAAGCCCCATGGCCGTGGCGGCAAGGAGAATGTTCATGCACACCGCACCTGATGAAAGCTGCTGTTCCCACACCGGAATCTTCGGATGCTCGGAGGCAGTGGAAACAACCGCCAGTACTGCGGGTGCGCGCAGGAACAGGCTCCTTACGAAATCCAGCGAAGTCTTGCCATGGTCCGGGTGAAGCTCTTTCCACCGCGCTTTCATCGCCTCGCCGAACCCGGCCCGCGCCTCATTTTCCCACAGGATGAAGCGCCAAGGTGCCAGCTTGCCATGGTCCGGCACGCGCACGGCCATGTCAAGGATTTCGGCCAGTTGCTGCTGCGTGGGTCCAGGTGCCGCCATCGACTTGGCGGAAGCGGATTTCCGGGTCTTGAGCAGGTTCAAAATCGACGATGTGTCGTTCAGCTTTGTCATGATGGCGCGCAATCTGGCCTCCTCGGTACCAGAATGCAATGGCGACAATTGGAACACGCGCGTTAACCACTCATTAATCTTTGGATTGCCGCAAAACGCCTGTTGTGGTGTTCTTCGCATGCCGGCCGGAAGGCTGGGGGTTTGAGTAGAGGGGACATAAAAGCTTGCACGATTTCAGCACCCGTGCACAGCCACACCGCCACCACTGGCGCGGCATTGCCGCTGCTGTGGTGGCGGTCTTTTTTTCTGTAAGCTTCCCCTCGCCCGTCTTTACTGCACAGCCCGCCGCAATTGATGATTTCGAGCTTTCCAGCGCCCCCGATCTGAACCCGCTGGGTGCCGAAGCCTCGCCCAGCCATGACCTTGCAATTCTCGTTGTCCAGCCCGGCCGCGAAGGCCTCGAACTCTCGGCCCGCCTCACCGATGACGGCGGCCTGATCGAGCTTCCCATCACCTGGACCATCCGCAATTCCGACGGCCAAACCGTCTACGCCGATGCCTCGCCCGGCGCGGATATCGCCGTTCCCCCTGGCGATTACACCGTGGACATCGCCTATGGCTCGGTGCGCCTTTCCAGCATGGTGACGCTTCTCGAAGCCAACCGCCTGATAATCAGCTATGTGCTGAATGCCGGCGGCCTGCGCGTACTTCCGCGCGTTCAGGACATGAACCTCCCCACCACGAAATCCAGAAGCCGCATCTTCGCGCTGGGCGGCAAGCAGCGCGGCAAGCTGGTAGCATCAAGCGATGTGCCCGGCGAAATCGTTCGCCTGCCCGAAGGCGATTACCGCGTCGAAAGCCGCTTCGAGGCTGGAAACGCCGCGGCGGTCATCGATGTTAGCGTCAAGGCTGGCCGCATGAGCGCCATCGACATTGATCACAAGGCCGGCGTCGCCCGCCTCGCCTTCGTTGGCTCGCCCCAGGCCGACGTGCGCTGGAACGTGGAAGACAAGCAGGGCCTGCCGATTGCCGCCGTTGCAGGCCTCAATGCCGATATCGTGCTACTTCCCGGCACCTATACCGCCAGTGCAAGGGTGGGCAGCGAAACGCTTTCCGCAACCTTTGAGATTGCCACCGGCGAAGCACGAGATATCATCCTCGGCAACTGAGGAGAGACCCATGACTGCTGAAATCTTGACTGCTGGAACCATGAAGGCCGCCGTACTGCGCGAGATCGGCACGCCGCTCAAGATCGAAACCCTCCCCATTCCTGTTCCAAATCGTGGCGAAGTGCTGATCAAGGTCACGGCCTGTGGAGTTTGCCATTCCGATCTCCACGCCGTCGACGGCGACTGGACGCCATTGCCCAATCTGCCGCTCATCCCAGGCCATGAAGTCGTCGGCACCGTCGCCGCGCTGGGCGAAGGGGTCGAGCATTTCGCCAAGGGCGATGCCATCGGCGTGCCGTGGTTGTATTCCGCCTGCGGCCACTGCGAATTCTGCCTTTCCGGCATGGAGACGATCTGCCTTCAGGCGGAGGCCACGGGCTATTCGAAGCCTGGCGGCTATACCGAATACATGATCGCCGATGCCGCCTTCTGCGGCCGCGTGCCCGATGGCACCGACCCATACGAACTGGCCCCTATCCTCTGCGCCGGCGTCACCACCTATCGGGGCCTGAAGCGCACCGGCGTTCGTCCCGGTCAATGGCTCACGGTTCTGGGCATCGGCGGCCTGGGCCATATCGCGGTTCAATACGCCCGCGCCATGGGCATGCGCGTCGCCGCCGTAGATGTGTCGGACGAGAAACTCGCACTCGCCAAATCCTATGGCGCCGAACTGCTGGTCAATGCATCAAAAACCGATCCCGGCCCCGAAATCCGCAACGCCGTCGGCGGCACCCACGGCGCGGTTGTCACGGCCGTTTCAGCCAAGGCGTTCGAACAATCGGTCGGCGTACTGCGGAACGGCGGCACCGTCTGCTGGATCGGCCTGCCCGGTGGCAAGCAGGATGAAATCCGCATGACGATCTCCGGCATCGTCAACGGCGAAATGTCGGTGCGCGGATCGAATGTGGGCACGAGGCAGGACATGCAGGAGGCCATCGACTTCGCGGCCAACGGACTGGTGACGGCAAAGATCGAGAAGCAGCCGATCGATGCCATCAACGACATCTTTGCCCGGATGAAGAAAGGCCAGATCAACGGCCGCGTGGTTCTGGCTCTGGCATAAAGCCCTCATCCGGCCTTTGGCCATCTTCTCCCACGAAGACGCAGGAGAAGGCGCAAGAGCCGCAAACTTTATTGTCTTGTACAAGGGTATTGGTGCCGCAAGTGCCTTCTCCGGTCCGCAGGATGGGAGAAGGTGGCCGGCAGGCCGGATGAGGGCCACTTACCGCGAGTCCCGTCTCTTTACTTATCCGGCAGCGGAATGAAGTCCTTCTCGTCGCCGGGAACGATGCCGAAGCGCGCCTGCTTCCAGTCGTCTTTCGCAGCCTCGATCTTGTCCTTCGATGAGGCAACGAAATTCCACCAGATATGGCGCGGCCCATCCATCGGCTCGCCGCCCAGCAGCATCACGCGGGCATTCGTCCGTGCACGGATGGTGATGAGATCGCCTGGCCTGAACACCAGCAACCGCCCAGCCTCGAAGGGCTGTTCGGCAATCTCGATCTCGCCTTCGGCCACATAGACGCCGCGCTCTTCATGATCCGCAGGCAGCGGCAGCGCCGCGCCTGCCTGCAACTGCACATCCGCATAGAAGAGATCGGAATGTGTCTTCACAGGAGATGTGGCCCCATAGATCGAGCCTGCGACCACGCGCGCCGAGATGCCGCGATCTTCGATGACCGGCAGCCTGTCCATCGCCACATGGTCGAATGCGGGTGCGGTGTCCTCATGCTGCACCGGCAGCGCCACCCAACTCTGGATACCGAAAACCTTGCGCTCCCCCGCTAGGTCTGTGGGGGCGGTGCGTTCCGAATGCACGATGCCGCGGCCCGCCGTCGTCCAGTTCAACTCACCCGGCGAAATCGGTTGCTCGGAGCCGAGGCTGTCACGGTGGTAAATCGAGCCGTCGAAAAGCCAGGTAACAGTGGAGAGCCCAATATGCGGATGAGGCCGCA
>JBKJQU010000316.1:0-10858 GCA_046594995.1 Aestuariivirga sp. | reverse complement strand
TGAACCTCATCAAGGGCGACATCGAGAACGGCACCTTCACCGGATCCGATACGCGCGTTGAAGGCGTCGCCAAGGGCAGCCGCAAGAATGTCGTGCTGGGCGTAAGGCCGGAGGATGTTTCGGTGGTCGAGCCGGGGAAGGGCAGTCTCAATTCCAAGCTCTATTCGCTGGAGCCGACGGGCGACCAGACGCTCGTCGCGGCTTTTTCGGGCGATCAACTCGTCGTCGCCAAGGGTCACCGAAGCTTCCGGCAGGAACTCGATACGCCGATCTCGCTCAAGTTCGATGCCGCCCATGTCTACCTGTTCGACGGTTCGGGCGGTGAGCGAATCTAGACGGGTCTCGGCCAAGAAACGCTTTATCCATTGGCTCTGCGCCACGGCATTGCCGCGCCCTTGAATTAACCAGATAGTTATTTATAACACACGGCCAGTGGCTCTGGGCTGAGCGGCTGGAGAAGGTGGATGTTCGATTACGTGATCGTGGGCGCGGGCTCTGCAGGCTGCGTTCTGGCCGCGAGGCTCTCCGAGATTCCGGATGCGAAAGTGCTGGTGATCGAGGCTGGCCCCACCGATCGCGATCCCTTCATCCACATGCCTGTCGGCTTCTTCAAGATGACATCGGGTCCCTTGACCTGGGGCTGGCAGACGGTGCCGCTGAAACATGCCAACAACCGCACGGCCGTCTATCCGCAAGCCCGTGTGCTGGGCGGCGGCAGTTCCATCAATGCCGAAATCTATACACGTGGCTGCCCGGAGGATTATGACAACTGGGCGATAAACCACGGTTGCGATGGCTGGAGCTGGAACGAACTCCGCAGCTATTTCGTGAAGTCCGAAGGAAACTCAAGGCTTGGAGGTGCGGACCACGGGGTTGATGGTCCCTTGAGCGTATCGGACCCGCGCAGCGTCAGCCCCGTGTCGATGGCTTACGTTCAGGGCTGCATGGATTTCGGCATGTCTTACAATCCGGATTTCAATTCCGGAAAACAGGAAGGCGCGGGCCTTTATCAGACGACCACGAAGAATGGCCGCCGCTGCAGCGCCGCTGTCGGCTATCTGAAGCCGGTGCTCAACCGTCCGAACCTGACGCTCCGCACCGATGTTTTCGTCAACCGCATCATCATCGAGAATGGCAGGGCGAAGGGCATCGAGATCATCGAGAACGGTGCCGCGAAGCGCATCGATGCGGCGGCAGAGGTCATCGTTACGGCTGGTGCCATCGGCTCGCCAAAATTGCTCATGCTGTCCGGGATCGGCCCCGCCGCGCATCTGAAAGACGTCGGCATTCCCGTCGTCCATGATCTTCCGGGCGTCGGCCGGAATTTCCACGACCATTTTTCGACCGATGTGACATGGATACTGAACGGCGCGCACTCCTATGACAAGTACAAGAAGAAGCGCTGGCAGGTGATCGCTGGCATGCAATACATGATGTTCAAATCCGGCCCCGTGTCATCGAACATCGTTGAGGCAGGCGCCTTCTGGTGGAGCGACCGGGCACAGAAGACGCCGGACCTGCAATTCCATTTTCTGGCCGGCGCGGGCGTGGAAAATGGCGTGGGCACCGTGCCCGGCGGCAATGGCGCAACGTGCAACTCTTATCACACGCGGCCTCGCTCGCGCGGCGAGGTGAAGCTCCGCTCGTCGAACCCGAAGGACGCGCCGCTGATTGACCCCAACTCTTTTGCCGAGCCCTACGATCTCGACCGCCACATCGACGGCATCAAGATCACGCAGGAGGTGGGCCGCACGCGCGCGATGCAGCGCCTGATCACTGCCGAGCATTTCCCCGGGCCTGCTGTAAAGACGCGGAAGGATTACGAAGACGCCGCGCGCGCCAATGCGCGATCGTCCTATCATCCCGTCGGCACCTGCAAGATGGGCCGTGACGAGATGGCGGTGATCGACCCCATGCTGCGTGTTCACGGCATCGGCAATCTGCGTGTCTGCGACAGTTCCATCATGCCCGAAGTCGTTTCCTCCAACACCAATGCGCCAACCATTGCCATTGCAGAAAAAGCCGCGGACATCATCCGCGGCAACAGGTGATAGCCGGTGCCGAAGATTGTTTCCGCCGCCGAAGCCGTGAAAGCCATCCCCGATGATGCCATCGTCGCGGTCAATTCCTCCTCGGGCCTCAACTGTCCCGATGCGGTGTTGAAAGCTCTTGGCGAGCGTTTCGATGCGGAAGCGCACCCGCGCAATCTCACCATGATGCATCCCATCGCGGCGGGTGACATGTTTGGCATCAAGGGCGTGGAACACGTGGCGAAATCTGGATTGATTTCGCGCATCATCGGCGGGTCGTATCCGTCGGGCCCCTCCACATCTGAGCCGCCGAAGATCTGGCAGATGCTGGGCGCGAACGAGATCGCCGCCTACAACGTGCCATCGGGCATCATGTTCGATATGATGCGGGAAGCGGCGGCGAAGCGCCCCGGTGTCATCACCAAGGTGGGCCTCGAAACATTCGTCGATCCTGACAATGAAGGCTGCGCCATGAATGCGAAGGCCGCAGAAGCGCCGATCGTGCGCAAGATCGAATTCGACGGCGAGGAGTGGTTGTATTTTCCGTCCATCGTGCCGAAGGTTGCCATCATCCGCGCGAGCGCCTGCGATGGGCGCGGCAATATGAGCTTCGAGCAGGAGGGTGCTTATCTGGGCGCGATGGAACTGGCTCTCGCCGCGCATAACAATGGCGGCATCGTCATCGCGCAGGTGAGGACAATTGCCGGGAACGAAACCATAAAGCCGCATCAGGTGCGCGTGCCGGGCATACTGGTGGACTACATCGTTGAAGCGCCAGACCAGTGGCAGACGACGCAGACGCCATACGACGCGACGATCTCTGGCGAAGTCTTCAAGCCCATATCGAGCTTCGCGCTGATGGAGTTCGGAACGGGCAAGGCCATCGCGCGGCGCGTGGCGCAGGAACTGAAGCAGGGCTGGGCCGTGAATCTGGGCTTCGGCGTTTCCGCCAACGTGCCGCGCATCTTCATAGAGGAAGGGCTTCACGGCAAGGCCACATGGGTGATCGAGCAGGGGGCCGTGGGCGGCGTGCCGCTGCTGGAGTTCCAGTTCGGCTGTTCTTCGAACGCCGAGGCCTTCGTGCCGTCCGCCTATCAGTTCACTTATTTTCAGGCGGCGGGTTTCGATTGCTCATTGCTCTCGTTCCTGCAGATCGACAGCCACGGCTCTGTCAACGTCTCGAAGCTGGGCGTGCGCCCGCATGTGACGGCGGGGGCGGGCGGCTTTGTCGACATCACAACGCGTGCCAGGAAGATCGTCTACTCTGGCTTCTACAATGCCGGAGCGAAGATGGAGATTGTTGATGGCAAGCTGAAGATCGAGAAGGAAGGCAAGGTCAAGAAACTGGTGAAGGATGTGGAGCAGATTTCCTTTTCAGGCAGGCGCGGCGTGAGGCAGGGACAGGACGTGACCTACGTGACCGAGCGCTGCGTGATGAAGCTGACGCCCCAAGGCATCGTCGTCACAGAAATCGCACCCGGCGTGGAGCTTCAGGCCAATATTCTCGATCAGGCGGAATTCCCGCTGGGCGTCTCGCCGCAATTGAAGGAAATGGACAAGCGGCTGTTCCAGCCTGGCATCATGGGGCTTGAACTTCGTGGCTGAGACAGGAGACAGCCGCATCCGCCTCGCTATCGACGGCCATCTTGCGCTGCTGACGATTGCGCGCCCCGACAAGTTCAACGCGCTGGACTATGAGATGGTCATGGCGCTGGAGCGCGCCGCGCATCTGGTCGATGCCATGAAGGACGTGCGCGTCGCGATCATCACGGGCGAGGGTGCCAAGTCCTTCTGCGCGGGAGGAGACATCGATGCGTGGTCGGCGTGGAACCCCGATGACTTCGCCATGGCCTGGGTACGCCATGGTCATCGCGCCTTCGATGCGCTGGCCCGCATCCGCCAGCCGCTGATCGCCGCCCTGAACGGTCACACGTTGGGAGGCGGCCTCGAGCTTGCGGCCACGGCTGATTTCCGCATCGCCGCCTCGCATGTCAAGCTCGGCTCGCCTGAAACGAGTCTTGGTGTCATTCCCGGATGGTCGGGCACGCAGCGTACCGTGCGCCGATTCGGTTCGCAGACCGTAAGGCGCATGGCATTGCTCGGAGAAATCTTCACGGCGGAGGAGGGATTGAGGCTTGGTCTCGTCGATGCTGTGGTGCAGCAAGAAAATCTGATCGAGGCCACGCGCGAGATGGCGGCGAAACTCGTGTCGCGCGGTCCCCTCGCCACGCAAGCCACGAAGATGTTGATCAATGCTGCGGAAGGCGAGGAAGTTGAACGCCCGTTCGAGACGCTTGCTGGTTATGTTGCATCTGCGAGCAGCGACTTGAAGCTTGGCATCGCGGCTTTCAAGATGAGGAAAAAGCCCGAATTTTGAGCAGTGTTTCAACTTCGGCAAGCAGCTGTATTTTTATTTATGCGTCTGTTCTACAAGGCTTGTTGACAAGTATCGGCAGTCGAATAGTGTGCCCCTCCGATGCGGTCCCTGTTCAAAGGACTGCGCGAAAAATTGGGAGGACCCAGACTATGACTCTTCGGAAAATGATTGCCGGAGCCGTGATGGCCAGCACCGCATTCTGCGGTCTTGCTGCCACGTCTTCCGCTGGCGAATTCGACGGCGTGACCATCAACATCTTGACCCGTCCAGGTCCGGTGATCGCCGCTCCGCTGAAAGAGCGCGGGCTCGTTTTTGAAAAGGAAACCGGTGCCAAGATCGTCGTGAACGAAGTGCCGTTCGCCGAGATCTTCCCGAAGATCCAGAATGATTGGACGACGGGCACCAACTCGATTGACGTCGGCGTGTTCGCGGCAGGCTGGGGCGTCGAACTTGATGCCTCGGGACTGCTTGAGGACATGGATCCCTACATCGCTAAGGACTCGAAGATCGATTTGAACGATATCGCTCCTTATTTCCGCGATTTTGGCCAGAAGATCGGCGGCAAGACCAAGATGCTGATGGTCGATGGCGACTTCCAGATGGTCTATTATCGCAAGGACGTCCTCGAGAAGGCCGGCTTGCAGCCACCGAAGACCTGGCAGGAATATGTCGACATTGCCTCCAAAATCCATGGTCAGGACATGAATGGCGATAGCAAAGCCGATTATGGTTCTTGCATTTTCAAGAAGCGTAACGCCCAGTCATATTTCGCGATCCAGACCATTGCGGCATCTTTCGTTCAGGCGAAGGGCACGGCTGAAGGCTTCCACTTCGACAACGCGACCATGAAGCCCATGATCAACAACGAGGCCTGGAAAAAGGCTTTCGAACTCTACAAGGAAACCGGCAAGTACGGTCCGCCGGAAGAGCTTAACATGGACATCGGCGACACCCGCGCGGTGTTCAAGGATGGCCGCTGCGGTCTTCTCATCGAGTGGGGCGATCCCGGTACGCTGCAACTCGACAAGGACGCCGAGAAGGTCAAGGGCCTGATCTACGCTGTGCCGGCCGTGGGTTCGACGGAAGTCCTCGACCGCGCCACGGGCAAACTCGTGCCGGTGACGAAAGAAAACGCCCCGAACTCGGTTGACGGCATCAACTACGCGCCATTCGCTGCCTTTGGTGGCTGGGCTGGTGCGATCAATGCCAAGGCCGATGAGAAGAAGAAGGCCGCTGCCTATGCATTCCTGTCTTACATGAACCAGGCTGCCCAATCGAACATCGACGTGACCCAGGGCTATACTGGTTACAACCCCTATCGCATGTCGCAGCTCGCGAGCACAGACCTGTGGGTGAAGGCCGGAATGCCGGAAGATCTCGCCAAGAACTATCTGGGCGCGATCAACGGCGCGCTCAATAATCCCAACATGGCGTCTGACATGAAGATCCCCGGCGCGCAGCAATATACTGGCGTCGTGCTCGATACTGAACTTGCCCGCTATCTTGCTGGCGAAGTCACCGTCGATGAAGCGCTCAAGAACATCGAGGACGGCTGGGAGAAGATTACCGAAGACTTTGGCCGCGATGAGCAGGTCAAGGCTCAGGCACTCGCGCTCGGACTCTAAGCTCCACGCCAATGACTGTCGCAAACGACATATACCAGCCGGGGACGTCCCCGGCTGGCCTTGCCTTCCGGGAAAACTGGGCTGAATGGTTTGACCGCCATTCCCGGACCTTTTTTATTGCGCCGGCTGTCACGCTCATTCTCATCTTTGCAATATTCCCGACCTTCTACTCGATCGTATTCGCACTGAGCCGCGTCCGCTTCACTGCGACCGGTTTGCGATTCCGCTTCGTCTGGTTCGACAATTTTCTTGCTCAGTTCTCGGGCAACGAGCAGACCCATTTCCTCGGCCGTACGACCGACATCAGCATTCTTGGCGGCCTGTTTGCCCTAGCGACTTTCGTTGCCGCCCTCTGGTGGCTCTACAAGTCCTTCCGCAATGGCGCGTCATGGATCGGCATGACCGGCCGTGCGATTTCGGCAGCCATGTTCGTCTTTGTCGGGTTTCTGCTGGGCGCAACGCTGCTGTCGGGAAACCCCTGGGGAACACTTCTGACGACATTGTTTTACGTGATTGTCGGCTGTACCCTCCAATTCGTCATCGGCACCGCATTGGCCTTCCTGTGTTCGCAGCCAATTTCGGGGAAGAGTTTTTTCCGCGTGCTGTTCTTCATTCCGCTGATGATCACACCCCTGGGCGTCGGCTATGCCTTCAAGATGGTGCTTGATATCACCAAAGGTCCGCTGCAACCCCTGTGGGACTATGTGGGACTGCAGAACTGGGCTTGGTCGACAGATGCATGGGCAGCGCGCTGGTTCGTGATCCTCGGTGATTCCTGGCAATGGATTCCCTTCATCTTCATCGTTATGCTGGCCGCTCTCGAGAACGTGCCCAGGGACCATGTGGAGGCGGCCCAGGTAGACGGCGCATCGAGCATCCAGATTTTCCGTGAAATCACCTGGCCGCAGATCGTGCCGGTTGCCGTAACCGTCATCCTCATCCGCATGATCGAGGCCTTCAAGATTGTGGATCTTCCCAACATCATGACTTCGGGTGGTCCGGGCATCGCCACGGAATCGATGACGCTGCATTCCTACTTCTTGTGGCGCGCGAATGACATGGGGTCGTCTGCGGCGGTCGCCTACCTGCTTCTGATCCTTACGGTGGTGGTCTGTGCTTCCTTCTTCAACTACGTCGTTCTCGGTCAGTTGAGAAAAACCAGATGAGCAATACGTCCTTCAGGTTCGACAAGTCCGAGCGCAGCCTGCTTGAACGGTTGTTCGAACCGCCTGCGGTTGGCAAGATGTCGCCCGTAGCCAAGATCGTGGCCTACGCGATCCTCGCTTTCTGGTCGCTTTTCGTGATCTTCCCAATCTATTGGGTGGTGATCACGGCCTTCAAGGATGCAGCTGCGGTCAATCAAGGGCCTTTCTACATTCCATTCGTCGATTTTCAGCCCAACCTTGATGCTTGGCGTGTGCATCTGAATTCCGATCCATACTGCGACTTCTATGCCATCGGGCGTCAGTTCGTCCTCTACGCCTATAATTCCGTGGCCTTCCTGCTGTCGCCCGTGATCGGGCTTCAGCCGATGGAGCCGCAGATCTGCAAGTTCTATCTGGCCTTCACCAACTCTCTTGTGATCGGTATCGCCGCCACCGTGCTGTGCGTGACGATTGGCAGCATGGCGGCATATGCGCTGGCGCGCGTGCAATACCAGCCAAAGTTCGGCAACGTCGTGGTCTTCGTGGTGCTGACTTTGCTGATGATCCTGGCAACCAGCTATGCCGGCATCCCATGGTATGTCAGCGCCACCGTAGCGCTGGCGCTGTTCTTTCTCCTCGCTAGGGCCTTCGGCAAGCATTTCAAGGCAACGCTCGGAAACGGCGACATTCTTTTCTGGATGATCTCGCAGCGCATTCTGCCTCCGATCGTCGTCATCATTCCAGTTTACATGATGTTCCAGTCCGTGGGGCTGCTCGATACGCACCTCGGGCTCATCATTATCTACGCGGTTGCCAACCTGCCGATCGTCGTATGGCTGATGCATGATTTCTTCGCGAGCCTGCCGATCGAGCTGGAGGAATCCGCCCAGCTCGATGGCTGCACCCGCTTCGGAATATTCTGGGAGATTGTGCTTCCACTCACGCGGCCGGGACTTGCCGCCACGACGTTGCTCACGCTCATCCTGAACTGGAATGAGTATCTCTTCGCCGTTTTCCTCTCGACTGCAAGGGCGCAGACTATGCCCATCATGGTTGCGGCCAAGAATGCTGGCGAGAAGGGCATATTGTGGTGGGAAATGTGCGCGGTCATTGTGGTCATGATCATTCCTGTCATCTTCATGGCCATCATCCTGCAGCGGTTCATTTCCAAGGGCGTGCTGATGGGCGCGGTCAAGGGTTAAAGGGTAGGGGTCTGTTCTGATGGTTTCGGCGACAACCGGCGTTCCGGTCACATTCGAGGGGATTGAAAAATCCTTCGGCCCGGTGCGTGTCCTGGAGGAGCTTTCCCTTCAAGTCGCACCCGGCGAGTTCCTTGTGCTGCTCGGCGCTTCGGGTTCGGGCAAGACCACGGCACTTCGAATTCTCGCCGGGCTCGAAACCGCAAGTTCTGGCCGTATCCTCATCGGCGACCGCGAGGTCACCGATATCCTGCCGAAGTACCGCAACGTGTCGATGGTGTTCCAGTCTTATGCGCTCTATCCGCACAAGACGGTGGCCGAGAACATTGGCTTTCCCCTGAAGGTACGCAAAGTGCCCGTGGCCGAGCGCGACGCTGCGGTGAAGGAAGCCGCCTCGCAGGTGCAGATCCACATGCTGCTCGACCGTTATCCGCGCCAGCTTTCGGGCGGCCAGCGCCAGCGCGTGGCGCTTGCCCGCGCCATGGTGCGCAGGCCCTCGGTGTTCCTGATGGACGAGCCGCTCTCGAACCTCGATGCCAAGCTTCGCGGCCACATGCGCGCCGAGTTGAAACATATGCAGAGCACGCTCGGCACCACGACCATCTATGTGACCCATGACCAGATCGAGGCAATGACGCTTGCGCACCGCGTGGCCATTCTCGAAAAGGGCGTGCTGCAACAGCTCGATACGCCAGCGAAGATCTACAATGATCCGGCCAACCTCTTCGTCGCCCAGTTCATCGGCTCGCCGCCGATGAACGTCGTGCACGGCAGCCTCGAGGGATCGGCTTTCAAGACCAAGGGTTCGAGCGTCGATGTGTCTGTCTCCGGCAAGATCGCCAAGGCGATACTCGGTGTGCGCCCTGAAGACTGCGCCGTCGTTGACCCAGCCAAGGGCAACATCAAGGGCGAGATCTACGCCGTGGAACTCATCGGCGATCACACGCTGGTGACGATCAAGACCGGAACCGACATGCTCACCGTGAAGGCGCCAAAGGATTTTACCGGTGCTATCGATAAGAACATCGGCATTTCGCTGGTGAAGGACCGCCTCTTCGTCTTCGACGCCGGATCTGGCGCGCGGGTGCGCTAGGTTCGCTGTCCTTACCCCGGCCCAATCCGGCCATTTGCGAAACTTCGGCCCAGAGGCTACATGTGCGCCGCTATGAACGCCGCACCACACCGCTTCAGCGTCGCGCCGATGATGGACTGGACCGATCGGCATTGCCGGATGTTCCACCGTCAGCTGACGCGGCATGCCCTGCTTTATACCGAGATGGTGACGGCGCTGGCGATCCGCCACGGTGACCGGCAGAAGCTGCTGGGCTTCGATGCCGCCGAGCAGCCTGTCGCCTTGCAGATCGGCGGCAGCGATCCGGTGATCCTTGCCGAGGCCTCGAAATGGGGCGAGGACTTCGGATATTCCGAGATCAACCTTAACGTCGGCTGCCCGTCGGACCGGGTGCAGTCTGGCCGCTTCGGCGCCTGCCTAATGGCGGAGCCGGAACTGGTGCGCGATTGCATCGGCGCCATGCGGAACGCGGTCGAATTGCCCGTCACGGTCAAGTGCCGGATCGGCATTGACGACCAGGACGACGAGGAAGACTTCAACCATTTTATCGAGACGGTGATGCAGTCCGGCTGCACGACTTTCATCGTCCATGCCCGCAAGGCCTGGCTGAAGGGCCTGTCGCCCAAGGAAAACCGTGAGATTCCGCCGCTGAATTATGCGCGCGTGCACCGGCTGAAACAGAAGCACCCGGAACTGACCGTCATCATCAATGGCGGCATCACCACCATTACGGAGGCTGAAGCACAGCTTGAACATGTCGATGGCGTGATGCTGGGTCGCGCCGCCTACCATACGCCCTGGATCCTGCATGAGGTGGACGGCCGGATTTTCGGTGAACCCGCTGAGCCCTGTACCGCGCTCGACATCGTGGAACGCATGAAGCCCTATATCGCGCGTGAACTGGCCAAAGGCGTGTGGCTGCAGAACATCACGCGCCACATGCTGGGCCTTTTCCACGGCGAGCGTGGCGGCAGGCTGTGGCGGCGTGTGCTGTCGGAGGAGGGGCCAAAACCCGGCGCCGGTCTTGATGTGCTTGAAAGGGCTGCTGCTGAAGTTGCCTCCCGGCTGGCAAGCCCGGCTATTGCCGCCGAATAGTGACTTGGCGCAATGCACCACTTCTGTGCTAAAAGCAGGGTGATCCGGGGAATGACGATGCTGAAATTCCGAAGCCTGTTTATCGCTCTCGCACTCACGCTGGCGGGTTCCGCGGTGGCCAATGCACAGACCGCACCGTCGCCCGGTGATTGCAATATCTTCATTTCGCGCCAGCAAGGAATCTCGCTGTTCAATGAGTGCGCTGCTGGACAGCAGGCGCGGCAGCAGACGATTTATGTTCCAACCGTCGTGCGCCGCGCGCTCGAACACAGCTTCGGCTTTGGACCCGCCACGGCCGAACCGGCAGGCTTGGCC